>JAKSTL010000040.1 GCA_024402595.1 Treponema sp.
TTGGCTCACCATTGAAATTTCAAATCCGTGTTACTCAGGAAGAAAAAGATTTTATTGCATATGCCAGAGAGCATCATTTGAATTATTCAGCAATGATGAAATAACAGAGAAGGGGATGTCCAACAAGTATTTGTCATGCTGATCTTGATTCAGTTCTGAAGTTATTCAGCATCCCACTAGATTTAGTGTGAGATCCTGAAACTAGTTCAGGATGACGCTATGATACGAACTTTCTGGACAGCCCCTTTTTTTGTGGGGATTTATCCACATCAATACAAATTTGTGTGAAAATTGAAAATACTAACACCATTCACCTTCATCACAGAATGGTGCCATTCCAATATTCCATGGCAGGAGCTTTTTCCAGTCTTCTTGAATTTTTAAAATCGCCTACCAGCTGATAACACTGGATTAATGAAAACTGTTTTACTGATTCTTGCTCTTCCATGTTGTCCTCAATGGAAAACTCTAGCACTCATTTTTCTTTGGGCTATGAGCAGTTGGTTTGCCCCTTGTTTGCTGCTTACGAATCTTTTCCGAAATCCTTACAAATTAGTAAAAATGAAATAAATGTAATAAAAATAAAAAAAATATTTGCAATCGAAAAAAAATGGTTGTAAAATTAACTCGTGAACACAAATTCACGAGAAGGTACAAAATCTATAAAAAATTAAGTGAAGAAAAAAAATTAGAGCTCCTCAATTCTGGAATTGCAGAGTTTGCCGAAAAAGGACTTTCTGGTGCAAATCTAAGTAGAATTGCCAAAAATGCAGGCTTAAGTGTTGGTGTAATTTACAAATATTACGAAGACAAAAATGCACTCTTTTTGGCTTGCGTTTATTTTGCCCTTGAAACATTGTCGGCCGCATTAAATGATGTAACTGCAAATCAGGAAAATCTGGAACTTTGTGTAAAAGAATTAGTCCATCTTCTAATCGAACACGCAAACCGCGAAACCCAAATCATTCGTATGTATCAAATAATTACATCCACCGAAGCCGATTTGTTTTCAAAAGAGCTGGCTCAAAAAATTGAAGGCGCATCAGCTCAGGTTTATACAAATCTAATTAAACAAGCCCAATCAGAAGGTAAATGCAATAAATCAGCCGATCCAAAACTGTTTGCATTTTTCTTCGACAGCCTTTTGATGATGGTTCAATTTTCGTACGGTTGTGATTATTACAAAGAGCGTTTAAAGCTTTATGGTGGCGAAGACATCATAACCAACAAAAATGCCATGGAAACACAGCTTGTAAGATTCCTTATGGGAGCCTTCAACTATGATTCATAAAATTATGGAAGAAAACTGTGAAAATCTAATTAAAAATAGGAGCTAAGATAAAAGCCCCGGTATAGGAGTAAAAAAGTGCAGTATATAATCGCTTACGACATAGGTACAACCGGTGTAAAAACTTGTCTTTTTTCAATAGAAAAAGATATAAAGCAAATTGCTGGTTCTTATGGAACTTATAATCTGTACATTTTGGAAAATGGTGGAGCAGAACAGGATGCAGATGAATGGTGGAATGCATTGGCTCAGACTACCAAAAGTTTGCTGAAAAAAACAGGCATTTCGTCAAAGGACATTGCAGGATTAAGTTTTTGTTCACAAATGCAAGGTCTTGTTCTAGTTGATGAAAACGGTACGGCTCTTCGTCGCCCAATGAGTTATATGGATCAGCGCGCCGATGCTGTTATGAAAAAATATGGTGGTTCAGGAATTAAAGTTGCTGGTCTTGGATTGTATAAATTATTAAAAAGTCTTGCCATTACAACTGCGGCACCAACCAGCCCAAAAGACCCTTTGTGGAAATATCGCTGGGTTAAAGAAAACGAACCCGAAGTTTATTCCAAAATCTATAAATGGCTTGATGTAAAAGAATATTTAATTTGCAGGGCAACCAATCAGTTTGTTATGACAAAAGATTCTGCCTATGCCACATTCCTTTATGATACCCGAAAAGGCAAATGGTGCTGGAATAAATCTTTATGCAAACTTTTTGGCGTAGATATAAATCATCTTCCAGAGGTTATTGATTGTACAAGTATTGCCGGTTCACTAACAGAAAAAGCCGCTCTTGAACTTGGATTAGAAAAAGGCACTCCTGTTTTTGGCGGTGGTGGTGACGCAACACTTATTGGCATTGGCGCTGGATGTTCAAAAGTTGGCGAAACTCACATCTATTCGGGAACTTCCGGCTGGGTTTCTACAATTACAGATAAACAGGTCGTTGATGTTATTTCTATGATTGCCGCAACCGTTGGTGTAAAACATAATAATTTTAATTACTTTGCCGAAATGGAAACCGCAGGAAAATGTTTTGAGTGGGTAAAACAGCATCTTGCCATGGATGAAATTGGCGTTTATTTGCAAAAACAGGATGTGGCAGAAAGTAAAGAAACCGAATACAAAAGTCTTTATGATTATTTAAGTTATACAGTTTCACAAATACCCGCTGGTTCTAACGGTGTAATTTTCACACCTTGGCTTCATGGAAACCGTTGTCCTTTTGAAGATGCAAATGCCGCAGGAATGTTCTTCAATATAAAACTGGAAACTGGAAAAACAGAAATGATTCGTTCCGTACTGGAAGGTATTTGTTTTCACCTTCGCTGGATGATGGAATGTGCTTCAAAAAAAGTGCCTGTTTCCCAAGAAATCCGTTTTGTAGGCGGTGGTGCTCTTTCCGAAGTAACCTGTCAAATGATTGCTGATATTACAGGTCATAAAATTGTTACCGTAGAAGATTCTCAGGATGTAGGTGCAGTAGGGGCGGCAATTCTTGTGGGTCTTGGCATTGGAATTATTCCTTCACTTGATTCAATTAGTTCTTTTGTGCGAATAAAAACAGTTTATGAACCAAATCCAGAAAATAAGGCAGTCTATGAAAGAAATTATGCAGTTTTCAAAAAGCTGTATAAATCAAATAAAAAATTGTTTAAAGAAATCAATAAATAAAGTCGGAGGATTTTTGTTATGGATGATATGGAAAAATCAAAAAATCTTGATGAAATAAAAAAGGCTGTTGCTGATACCGGCCGAATCTTGTTGGAAAAAAAGCTTGTTGCTAGAACCTGGGGCAATTTTAGTGCTCGCATTGATGATAATCATTTTGCAATTACACCAAGTGGTTTAGGTTATGAAGAATTATCTGCCGATGACATTCCAGTTTTTAATATGGAAGATGAATCTTGGGAAGGTGGAAAAAAGCCTTCCAGCGAAAAACGCATTCATAAAGCAGTGTACAAACAGTTCTCCGATGTTAATTTTGTAGTTCACACTCATCCCGATTATGCAACTGCAATTGGTCTTGTACCAGAAAAACTTGACGAAGTTGTTGCACTAATGACAGAAGAAGAAAAAACGCTTCTTGGTACAATCCGTGTAGCTGATTATGGACTTCCTGGAACAAAAACTTTAAAAAATGCAGTTGAAAGTTCTTTATCTCAAGGTGCAAAAATTGTTCTTATGCTGCATCATGGGGCAGTTATTGGTGGAACAAATCGCGAAGATGCAATTCATAAGGCAGAAGTGTTGGAGCAGGTTTGTAAAAAAGCCTTTGATGCAAAAAATCTTTTGGTCGCAAAAGAAAATACTTCATCAGAATCTTTTACAAAGGAATCCTTTAAAAGTGATTTAGAAAATGCCTTGTATCAAACTTATCCAAATTACAGAATTGTTACTAATCCACTTTTGGAAATTGCCGCACAAAAAGGTTCTTTTAAAGTTCAATTAGATGATATGGCGCAAATGATTGGCGGAGTAATACATTCAGTTGCTGCCGAAAAAAATGCAGTTTTAAAAGCTCTTAAAAAACAGGATGCTGTATTGGTAAAAGGTTTAGGCTGTGTTCTAAAATCAGAAAATCCCGATGATTTGGATGCATTGGAATTATTAATTACAAAATCTGCCATAGCAAAACTTTATACCGATGCCTGCAATAAAAAAATCAGTTTGTCTGCTTTTGATTGCTGGTTAATGCGAACTGTTTATAAAAACAAATATTCAAAAAAGAAGAATCAGAATCAGGCAGAAAAAGGGGAAACAGAAAAAAAAGATACAGAAAAGAAGAAAGAGTTTATTCGTGTTATAAAGTTTTTTCTTTTTTCAGTTTCGGCGGGCGTAATCGAAATTGTTGCCTTTACACTTTTAAATGAACTGGCTCACTTACCATATTGGGTTAGTTATTTGGTGGCATTGGTACTTTCGGTTTTATGGAACTTTACATTCAATAGAAAGTTTACTTTTAAAGCCGCAAATAATGTTCCAATAGCAATGCTAAAAGTTGCCTGTTATTATGCAGTTTTCACGCCCCTTACAACTCTTCTGGAGCATAAATTAACTGGTCTTGGTTGGAATGAATATTTGGTTACTTTAATAAATATGGCTTTGAATCTTACAACAGAATATCTGTATGACCGTTTTGTTGTTTTCCGAGCCAGTTTGGATACAAATCAAAAAGCAAAAAAATAAAAATATATAAATAATTTGGAGGAAAAAAATGGAAAATTGCGCAATTAGTCGCTGGGATGATCCAGTGGAGATTAACAAAAAACTTAAGGAACTTACAAGCCAACCAATTTGGGAAGTAAATGATGATTATTATCAGAATGAAATAATGCCTTATTATGATGAAAAATGTAAGGCATCAAAAGCGGTTTTTGAAGAAGCAAAAAATTATATTCCAGGCGGAGTTCAGCATAATCTTGCTTTTAACAAACCATTCCCAATGTGTATGGAAAGAGCAGAAGGCGCTTATTTGTATGATAAGGATGGAAATCAGTACATCGATTTTCTACAGGCTGGTGGACCAACAATTTTAGGCTCAAACTATGAACCAGTTCGACAGCGAGTTCTTGAATTACTTAATACTTGTGGTCCAGTAACAGGTCTTTTGCATGAATCAGAATTGATGATTGCCAAAGAAATCAATAAGCACATGCCAAATGTAGAAATGTTCCGAATGCTTGGTTCTGGAACAGAAGCTTGTATGGCAGCATTGAGAATTGCTCGAATTGCCACAGGAAAAAAACGCATTATTAAGATGGGAGGTGCTTACCACGGATGGTCAGATCAGCTGGTATACGGATTAAAGATTCCAGGCAGCCGCAATTTGCTTGAATCTCACGGAATCCCAGGAAAATCTTATGATTTAATTGATGAGTGCCGACCAAACGATTTGAATATGCTGGAAGCTCTTTTGAAAAAGAATAAGCTTCGTGGTGGAACTGCCGGTATTTTGGTTGAACCAGTTGGTCCAGAAAGCGGAACTCGTCCAGTTGCTCAGGATTATAACAAGGGCGTTCGTGCTCTTTGTGATAAATACGGTGCCCTTATGATTTTTGATGAAGTTGTTACAGGTTTCCGTGTAGCAGTAAGTGGTGCTCAGGGCTATTTTGATGTTGTTCCTGATTTGACAATTTTTGGTAAAATTGTTGCTGGTGGTTATCCTGCTGCTGGTGGTGTTGGTGGTAAAAAAGAGTTTGCTCAGTTAATGGCCGCTGGTTTGGCAACAGGAAAACATCGTGCTTATGTAGGTGGAACTTTGGCGGCAAACCCACTTTCTTGTGTAGCTGGAACTGCTGCTATTCAGGAAATTGCCCGAACAAATGCCTGCGAAATTGCTGGAAAAATGGGTGACCGTTTAACCGATGGTTTGAAAGGTTTGATTGATAAATATGGACTTCCATTTGTTGCTTATAATCAGGGTTCAATCTGTCACTTGGAATGTACAGGTGCTATGAGTTTTGATTTTAGTTCAATGAGTTTTATAAAATCTGCGCTTGGAATCTTGAAACACAAAGATATGATGTATGTTCGCAAAGATTCTATGGAAAAAATGGGTGCCGCTTATATGGCCAATGGTATTGTTACTTTGGCAGGTTCTCGTCTTTATACATCAATGGCAGATACTCCAGAAATCATTGACGAAGCTTTGAACCGTTTTGAAAATGTTTTCAAGCATGTTGCAAAAACCGACAAAGGATTAATTAAATAAACAAAAAGTTTAACTCACTGTGAGTATTGCGTCTGTGGAGATGTACATTAATTATTTATGTGGATTTCCACAGGCAACCACAGTGATTCGTTTTTTTTAAAGAAGATTGGTAAAGTTAGCAATCAGAATTATTAAGGCATTTTTCAAGATTTGCCATAGTTTCGGTGATATTTGTAAAATGAATGCCATTTATTCCCCTTTTTTCTGCGGCTTGAACATTTTCCAATCTATCATCAATAAAGACACATTCTGTAGCAGTCAAATTAAATCTGTTTAAAATGCATTCATAAATAGCTTCATCAGGTTTAATCAATTTTTCTTCCGCAGAAACCAGCTTTCCATCAACAAAATTACTAAAAGTGAAAACCTTTTCCCAATGAGCATTAAACATCCAGGACGGATAATTTGTTAAAAGAAAAACTTTATATCCCCGTTCTTTAAGATTTTTTAACCAGTTTGCTGAATAATCAAAAGATTTAACTGTTTCCAAAGTATGATTAAAAAGAAAATCTCTGGCATTATTTTTATATGGTTCGGGAACTTCTGCAATCATCATAGAGAAAACCTGCTCTTTTGGAAGAACTCCACGATCCAATTCCTTCCAATAAGGACCAAGAACAGTTTTTTCTGCAATAGTTTGAACTTCGTTTTTAGGAAGCCCCATTTGTTTTAAAACTAAGACAGGGTCAAAATCAACCAAAACCCCGCCAATATCAAAAATAATATTTTTAATCATAAGAGAAGTGTATCAATTTTTTGAGGTAAGTTTAGATTTCTTCGAGAACTTCAAGATCGTTTATATCTGCAAGTTCATCAATAACATCATCCAAAGAATCTGAAGCAACACCACGGTTATCAAAAGAATATCCGTCATTTGATGAAAGGTTTCGTTCTTCAACTTCTTTTGCATCTTTCCTGAGCACAATTTTAGAAACTGTTTCGCCATTTGTACATTCAACAGAAAAACAATCCTTAGAAAGAGCAAGTTTTCTTAGCATAAGCAAAATGATTATAATGCCAAGTCCTGAACCTTCCGTTCTATCAATATCAGAAAGGGCATCTTCCATAGAATTATATTTTTTGCTTCGTTCAATTCGTTCCAGAATACGCTCTTTTTCTGTAGTTGTTAAAACAGAATTATTTTTTACTTCAAGAAGAATGCTGTCTCCCAAATCCTGCAAAATCATTTTAATGGAATAATTTTCTTGGGCCAGAAGTTCCTGATAAATTGGAAGTTTTACAGTGGTTTCCAGACTAAAGGTTTCCATGCCTTTTTTATAATCTTCTACATTATCAATATCAAGATCTTTCTCTTTGAAATAGATTCGCTTAATGTTTGCTTTATTTGCATTACCTAAAAGTTCGCGAAGTGAATAAGACAAAGTCCAGTGCAGATGAGAAAGATTTAATTCTTCAAGAAAGGCAGAAAGAATATCATCAAAATATCCATCGTTTTCGTGAGAAGAAGTGTGAGTTTCAACTTCAATTGGAGTTTTCTGAGCAATAGCAGTCTTAATTTTCTCTTTATTTATGGTCATAAGCATATCCTATGGGCACAAGCATATACTGTAATAGTCGGTATATATTTCAAAAAAGAAATTACAAAAATAATTATAACTGATATTTCTAGATTTGTAAAAACAAAATAATGCAAACAAAAGGTAAACAGTAAATTAAAAAGGAAAATTATTGTTTTCTTCTGATTTTTTTAGTGTACAATTAAAAATAAGCGAGGAAAATAATGGCAAATAAAATCTATGCTACAAAAAATGGTGATATAACGGAGCGAGAAATTAAAAATGCACAGCTGGCACGAAATCTGGCGTGTGAATGTATGGTTCTATTAAAAAACAATGGTGCGTTACCTTTGGAAAAGAATATTTCGATTGCTTTGTTCGGAAATGGTGCCAGAAATACAATTAAAGGCGGAACTGGTTCTGGCGATGTTAATACTCGTGATTTTACGAATATTGAAAAGGGACTTTCTGAAGCGGGCTTTAATATTTCCACAAAAGAATGGCTCGATAGAAATGAAAAGGCAAGAAATGATGCAAAAAAAGCTTATCTTGATTGGATTGAAGAAGAAAGTAAGCGTTCTGGAAAAAATAAAATCTTTGTTGGTTTTGATAAACCTTTTGAAGAGCCACAAATTGTTGATGTTACCGACGACGATATAAAAGCTTCTGCTACAGACACTGCACTTTTTGTTATTTCCAGAAACTCGGGAGAAGGTGCAGATAGAAAAAATGAAAAGGGTGATTATCAATTGATGGACAGTGAAAAATCTGTTCTTCAAAAACTGGCAATTTCTTATAAAAAACTCATCGTTATTTTGAATATTGGTGGACTTATTGAGATTTCTGAAATTACAGATATGGAAGGTATTTCTTCAATTTTGTTGATGAGTCAGCTTGGAAATCTTGGTGGAAAAGCACTTGCCGATGTTTTAACAGGTGATGCAAATCCTAGTGGACGATTGGCAGATTCATGGGCAAAAAATTACAATGATTATCCTTCTTCTGCAGAGTTTAGTTTTAATAATGGAAATGTTCACGAAGATTATTACAAGGATGGAATCTATGTAGGTTACCGCTATTTTGATTCGTTCCAGAAAGAAGTGGTTTATCCTTTTGGTTATGGCTTGTCTTATACAGATTTTTCTCAGGAAGTTGTTTCTGTTGAGCAAAAGGATGAAAATCTTGTGGTTAAGATTAAGGTAAAAAATACAGGTGCAAAATATTCGGGCAAAGAGGTTGTAGAACTTTATGTTTCGGCTCCTGCTGGAAAATTAGAAAAACCATTCCAGGAATTAAAGGGCTTTATAAAAACAAAAAATCTTGCTCCAGGCGAAGAAGAAACGGTTACAATTTCTGTTCCTTTGGCAAGTTTGGCCAGTTATGATGAAGAAACTTCCAGCTGGGTTTTGGAAAAAGGTGATTATATTGTTCGCGTTGGAAAAAGTTCTCGAGATACCAAGGCCGTTGCAGTTCTTAATCTTAACGCAGATGTGATTACTGAAAAGTGTCAGAAAATATTCCCGTTGGATTGTGAACTTCCTTTAATTGCACCTGAAAAAACAGCTTTAAAAGAAGAAATTAACTCTCTTGTTTGCATTAAAATTGATGCCACAAAAATTGCAAAAAAAGAAAATGTGTATCAAACAGTTCGCAACGAAATGGTAACTGATAAAACAGACCATCTTACTTTAGATGATGTTAAATCTGGAAAATGTAAATTGGAAGAATTGGTAGCCCAGCTTTCTGTAGAAGAAATGGCAACTCTTTGTGTTGGAGTTTTCAATCATGGGGCTGAATATATGGTGGTTGGCGCTTCTTCCTCTTGCGTTCCTGGTGCGGCTGGCGAAACAAGTGATATTCTTGCTGTTAGTAGAAAGATTCCAAAAACAATCAATGCGGATGGACCAGCGGGCTTGCGTTTAACACCTCATTTTAAAACTGATAGAGATGGTAATCTTTTGCCGGGAGGTGACATTTTTGGTGATGCGGCAACTCCATTCCCAGATAATCTTCCAGAAGATGCAGTTGATTACTATCAGTATTGTACGGCAATCCCAATTGGATGGGCTCTTGCTCAAAGCTGGAATACTCAGGCAGTTCAAGAAATTGGTCGTATGGTTGGAACAGAAATGGAATTGTTTGGTGTTGATTTCTGGCTGGCTCCTGCTCAAAATATTCATAGAAATCCTCTTTGTGGAAGAAACTTTGAATATTATTCAGAAGATCCTTTGTTAACTGGAAAGATTTCTGCCGCTATTACCAATGGTGTTCAGTCAATAAAAGGTAAAGGAACAACAATTAAGCATTTTACTGCAAATAATCAGGAGGAAAACAGATATTTTGTTAATGCTCACATTTCTGAGCGAACAATGCGTGAGATTTATTTAAAAGGTTTTGAAATTGCTGTAAAAGAATCTCAACCATTTTCTGTTATGACTTCTTATAATCTGGTGAATGGTACTCATACTCCTAACCGCAAAGATTTAGTTCAATATGCGTTGCGTGATGAATGGGGCTTTGAAGGTGTAGTAATGACAGACTGGTTTACTTCTCAGGATGTGCCTTCTATGACCAATAAGTATGGCGCGCATTATCCAATTTCGGCTTCTACCGGTTGTATTTACGCGGGAAATGATTTACAAATGCCTGGATGTCAGAAAAATATTGATGATATTGTAAAAGCGGTAAAATCTGGAGAAGAATTGGACGGTTATAAAATAACAAAAGCAGATTTGCAGTTCTGTACAAAAAATCTTCTGAAAGTCATTCTTAAAATGATTTAGTTTTTTATAAAGCAGATTTACTAAGGAGGATAGGTTCTAAAAGGACTTATCCTCTTTTTACTTGCAATAAAAATTGATAATCTATATAATCAAAATCCAATATGACAAAAATTGTTAAAATGTCATTATAAATCACATTAAGAGGTTGTTAATGTCCTACGATGTTAATATGACGGTTCCAAAAATGATATTGAATACAGTAAATCAATATCCAGAGGTTATAGCCCAATATAAACGAACCAAAAAGGGCGATTTTGAAAATATTACTTATCGTGAAATGTTTCAGCTTGGTTTGGATTTTGGAGCAGCATTATTACAGAAAGGAGTTCATCGGGAACAGCCAATAGCAATTATTTCTGACAATAGAGCTGAATGGCAGCAGATTGATATTGGTATTCTTGCTACTGGTGCTGTGGATGTTCCTCGTGGATGTGATGCAACTCTTATTGATTTAGAAAAAATCCTTTCTCTTACGGAATGTGAGATTGTCGTTGTAGAAAATAATTCACAAATCAACAAAATATTGAGTCTTAGAGAAAAGCTTCCATTTATTAAATTACTGATTTGTATAGAAAATGATACAAAGCCAGAGGTCTTAGAACAGGTGGAAAAAGCTGGACTTTCAATTTTGTCTTTTGAAGATATGCTTTCTCTTGGAAAATCCTGGCGTATTCAGAATCCAAATGTAATTGAAGGCGAATTGGAAAAAGGTAAAGCCGAAGATTTGGCAACAATTATTTTTACTTCGGGGACAACTGGAACACCAAAGGGCGTAATGCTTACCCACGAAAACTTTCTTGCTCAGCTGGATGATTTACAGTTGAGAATCTTTGGAAATCCTGGAGAAAGAGCTTTGAGCGTTCTTCCTATCTGGCATGTTTTTGAAAGAGAATGTGAATATGTTATTTTTATTCAAGGACTTGGAATTGTATATTCAAAGCCAATAGGTTCGGTTTTACTTGCAGATTTTAAGAAAATGAATCCTCATATTTTGCCAGCAGTTCCACGCATTTTTGAAGCAGTTTATGATGGAATTAGAAAAAAGATGAACAAATCTAGTCCTATTGTTAGTAAAATGTTTAATCTTTTTGCCAATATTGCCATTATTCATAAACGAATGCAGAGAAAAATGTTTAATCAGAATCCGTGTTTTACCAGATATTATACAATTTTGTGGTGGATTTTGTTCCTGATTCCATGGACTTTGCTCTGGCCGCTTTATTGGCTTGGTGATTTATTAGTGTTCAGAAAAATTAAGGGAATGCTTGGAACTAATTTTAGAGGCGGTATTGCTGGTGGTGGTGCTTTGCCTCCGAATATTGATGAGTTTTTCTGGGCAATTGGTGTGAATCTTGTGGAAGGTTATGGAATGACGGAAACGGCACCGGTTGTTTCTGTACGACCTTTTGCGGCACCTGTTTTTGGCACTATTGGTCATCCTTTGTGGAATGTTCAAACACGAATTGTTGATTCGGAAGGCTATATTTTGGGCCGATGCAAGGAAGGTGAACTTCAGATAAAAGGACCAACTGTAATGAAAGGATATTACAAAAATCCTGAAAAAACAAAAGAAGCATTTACGGTGGATGGTTGGCTTCATACAGGTGATTTGGCAATTATGACAATTCATAATGAGTTGAAAATTAAAGGTCGAATAAAGGATACAATTGTTCTTAGAGGTGGTGAAAACATTGAGCCTCTTCCTATAGAAATGAAGCTTTGCGAGTCTCGTTATGTAAAACAGGCGGTTGTAGTTGGTCAGGATAAACGCTATCTTACAGCTCTTATTCTTATTGATGAAGAAGAAGTGTTAAATTTTGCTGGTGATAACGGAATTATGTTTGAAACTCTTGAAGATTTGCTTCAGATGGATGTAATAAAGAAATTGTATGAGACGGAAGTTTCACAATTGATTAGCATTAAGAATGGATTTAAAGTTTTTGAACGCATAAATCGTTTTTCGTTTATTACAAAACCTTTTGAAGTTGGAGTTGAACTTTCTGCAAAACAAGAAATTATGCGCTTCCGTATCTCCGAACTGTATAAAAATCAAATAGATGAAATGTATACAGATGGAGAATAGGAAACCGAGCAGAATGGGAATGTCCAATAAGTAATGTCTGTAGCAGTTCATTGAGCCTTTCGAAATGACCATTACAGTAAATATGGTGGTTTCGACAAGCTCAACCACCGCAAATTAAACTTTTGAGACATCCACACTCAACTGAGGTTTTTTAAAACATTATTCATTTTTCGATAAATAATAATTTTGCAAAATGTGGAAGGCTTTCTTTCGGTGGGTTTTGTCTGGGGAGAGGAGGCCTTTTCTGTTGTAATATTTTTGAATGGATGAGGTTCGGCGAGGACAGCGGAAGTCGTATAAAATCCATGGAGTCATTCCTTGAACATAGCTTATTTCGTTTAAGGTTTCTGTTTGTTTTTGGTAAACCCATTCCTGGAACTCTTCGTTGCCTTTTTCGGTGGAATCTCCGTGTAATTCAGGCATAGCATCTGCACCAAACTCTGTAATAATCACAGGCTTATCTGGATTACTGTTGTTGAGCATTTGTGGAAGACGATTAAAATCTGGATTATACCAGCCGTAATATTCATTTATTCCAATAACATCAAGATATTGTGCAAGGCGGTCTGCAATTCTGTTGTTTTCCTGATCTACAAGACATGCGGCAGAAACAAGGCGAGAATTGTCCATTTGGTGAGCGGTTTGGGCAAGTCTGGACATAAAATTAAGGCGATCATCAGAATCAAGATTTTCGTTTCCAACAGACCAGATAATAACACTGGCACGATTCATATCACGCAAAAGCAATTCCTTTAACTGATTTTCTGCATCATTGTAGGTGGCATTCCGATTGAACTTTATAGCCCAATAAACTGGAACTTCTTCCCATAATAAAAGCCCCATTTTATCTGCCAGACGAGCGGTATTTTCGTGATGAGGATAATGAGCAAGACGCATAAAATTGCAACCCATTTCTTTTGCAATAGAAATATTCTGGATTCGTTCTTCGTCGGTTAGGGCTTTTCCATTTGGAACGCTTTCTTCGTGGCAACTGATTCCTTTTAAGAAAATTGGTTTTCCGTTTAAAAATATTTGTTTTCCTTCAACATGAATCTGTCTAAAACCAATTTCATCAGAAATCTTATCTTCGCCAAAGGAAAGTTCAACCGTGTACAATTTTGGATTTTCAATATCCCAAAGCTTTAGGTTGTTTATAGTAAAATCAAGTTCGCCGCAACCATTTTTTATTGCAATGTCTTGTTTTACATTAAGTTCAGAAATAGATAAAAGCGCCGTTCCATCAATTTTTGCAGAAAGATTTATTTTTGCATGAATATTTTTAAAGGTATTGTCCTTTTTTAGGGAAACATTAAAGTTCTGAATAAAAGTTTCAGGAACAAAAATCAGCTCAATATCGCGATAAACTCCGCCATAGTTAAACCAGTCGGTATTTTCTGTAGGAACCTGTTCTGGGCGCCGAGTGCTGTCTGCCACAATAATCAAACGGTTTTCGTTTTGGAGAAACTGCGTAATTTCTATATAAAAAGGTGTAGAGCCGCCTCTGTGAACGCCAAGGTAATTTTTATTCAAAAATAGACGGGAAGTATAATTTATTGCTCCTATTTTTAGAAATACTCGCTTGCCATGGTGGAGGGATTTTTCATAATCAAACTTTTTGGAAAAAACCATTACGCCTTCGTAAAGCAGATATTCTGGTGCAAAAGTGTTCCAGCAACAAGGAAGCGGCATTGTAGGCCATTCATCAAAAGAAAAATCTACAGGCAAAGTTAAGCCTTGGGAATCTTTATAATATTCATTGAACCATTTTTGTCTAAGGCATGTATCGTATTGGTCAACAGCATAATTCCACGGTCCATTGAGAGATTGTTTTTCGCGGTTGTAATCAAACAGAAAAGATTCTGCTGTAATTTGCTTGTTTTCGTATTCCACAAGATAATCTTCTATGTGGATGTCCTGAAAATTGTTTGGTTTATTTTCTGCCATAAAAATCCTCTTTTATTTTAGTGTACTATGGATTTGAAAACTTTGTTGAAAAAAGGTCTATAAAATGAGGATGAAAAAGTTTTAGTGAGAGTGGTGGAACGAAAAATCTATATTTTTAAATATTTATGATAGAATTGATGTGTGAGGAAAAAATGATAGACGCAATAAAATACAGAACAAGTTATAGGGGAAAATACAAAAACGAGGCAGTTCCAAGAGAAAATCTTAAAATGATTATGGAAGCGGGATTGGCGGCTCCTTCTGGTTGTAATGGGCAGACTACCAGTTTGGTTGCGGTTGATGATGCGGAATTGTTGGAACAGATTCGTCCGCTTTTAAAACGAGTGGGGACAGATGCTCCAGCAATGATTTTTGTGTTGACGGAGAAAATACCAACTTATCACGGAAATTGTTACAATGTTCAGGATTATGCGGCGGCAATTGAGAATATGCTTTTGGAAATTGTAGATTTGGGTTATGAAAGCTGTTGGGTTGAAGGTTATATGACAGATGAAAAAGATGGAGTTGGCAAAGAAATTGCGAAAATCTTAAAGCTTGAATCGAAATATGAATTGGTTTGTTATCTTCCTGTGGGAAAGGCGGAGGACGAAATAAAGCACATTCAGAAAAAAAGTTTTGAAGAACGGGCCTGGTTTAATATTAGGTAAAACTTTTAAATGGATGTTTGTTTTGCAAAGGAATGTCATTTTATTCAGGCTTTAAAGAAGTGAAAATATTTTTATTCAATTTCCTACTATACAAATTATATGAATCTGGGAAATCTGATTTATGATTAAAATATGATTTTAGGTTTGCAATTATATGGTCCCATCGCCAATTCAAAGATGGATGTAACTGAACTTTTGGCAGGAATTAAAAAAACTGGTATTGATAGGGTTGAACCTTGTATTTCTTTGGATGGGAAAAATAAAAATCCATCATTTTGGTCTATGGAGCAATGCAAAGAGATTTTTCCGGTTTTGAAGAAGCTGGGGCTTGAAGTTATTTCTTGTCATATTGCTAGTGAAGATTTGAATGAATCTATTCCAGAAATCTGTTGTTTGGTGGAAAACTTTGGAATTAAGCAGATTGTGGTTGGTACTGGCGAGCTGAACGAGGTTGCCATTCAAGAACGGGCTTTTTTATATAGAAAAATTGCAGATGTGCTGGCGGAAAAAGGTGCTGAACTGCTTATTCATAACGGAAAGGCGGATATTGCGGTTAAGATTCAGGGACGAACTGCTTATGAATATATGGTGGATATTTGTCTTGGTAAGGTTGCCATGCAGTTTGATACAGGCTGGTGTGCTCGGGGTGGTGAAAATCCTTGGGCATTTATTAAGCGCAATGAAAACAGAATAAAATCACTGCATTATAAAGATTTTGATATGGCAAAGGATTCTGATGTTGATACTTGGATTGGCAATGGAACTTTGGATAACGAAATCTTTATGCAATTTGGGCGACTTAAAGGGATTCCTCAGTTTATTGATGCGGATACTTATGGCGATGTGCTTGAAGATGTAAATAAATCTTACTGGTATTTAATGAATATTGGACAGCAGCGGGCTCATACTGTAAGTTATTTGAATATTTTTGATACACAAACTGGAACGGTAAAAATCTTGCAGAAGTTTGAAGGCATTGTTGAAGCGCCAAACTGGGTTCAGGGCAAGGTGGATGGTAAGAATTATTTAATTTACAACAAAGATGAAGCAATTTATTCTTTTGATTTGGAAACAAAGGTCAGTACGAAAATTGAAAGTGGAATTGCAGATAAATGTAATAATGATCATGTAATTTCTTTTGATGAAAAACAGATTGCCGTAAGCAGTTATTACGAAACTGAACAAGGTGGTGGTTCCCGAGTTTTTATTTTACCAATTGGGGGTGGAGAAGCAAAATTGATTACGCCAAATGCACCAAGCTATCTTCACGGTTGGTCTCCTGATGGAAAAGAATTGGCTTATTGTGCTTTCCGAGAAGTGGATGGCAAACAATGCGTTGATATTTACACAATTTCGGCGGAAGGTGGACAGGAAAAACGGCTTACAACAGAAGGATTTAATGATGGTCCTGAATATTCGCCTGATGGTAAACATATTTGGTTTATTAGTACCCGCAGTGGATTAATGCAGCTTTATCGAATGAATGTGGATGGTTCGGATGTAAAGCAGATGACTTTTGAAGATTATAACAACTGGTTTGGACATATTTCGCCAGATTGTAAAAAGGTTGTGAATCTTTCTTACAGAAAAGGGGATTTGCAGCCAAATGAACATCTTCCGAATATGCAGGTTCAGCTTTGGATGATGGATTATGATGGTTCTAACCGAAAGATGATTTTGGAGTTTTTTGGTGGACAAGGTTCTATAAATGTTAATTCCTGGTCTGGGGACAGTCGTTATTTTGCCTTTGTTAGTTATGATATTCAGAATGTGTAATGCCGTTTATCATAAGTCATATCAGATTGGAGAACCTGTAACTGTAATGATTACTTCTGAGAGGATGGAGATTACAAGTTTACCAGGACCTGACAGAACAATAACTGATGAAGAAAGGTCTTTCTTCACCATTAGTATTCCTGTGAATAAAGAATTTCTTTTACCGAAAAAAGAACCTAAAACAGTAGCAAAAAAAGATAATGCTTCTGCTAAATCCAGAAGAAAGCCTTCAGAAATTAAGCAGTTGATACTTAAAGCATTAAGTGCAGAAGGAGCACTTTCAAAAACAGAACTTGTGGATAAAATGAATTACAAAAAATTGACAGATTCTGTTTCAAATGCAATAGCTGAACTTATAGCAGAAAAGAATCAAGAATCAATATGAAGGGTGGCGTTTTTGGGAAAAAATGTGATGCGAAAAATGGTTTTCCGGCCAGCGATGGGAGCACCTTTAGTTCCAAGGGACTTTGGAAAAGGACCTTGGAATGAGCGGTAGCGAAGTGCGGACGCAGCGACCCCTTTAGCGAAGCTGAAGGGGTGGACGCCGTATTAGCGGGAATAATTTTATTAGAAAAAATCGGAGGAGTTTGGGATTGTGTAGACATGTGAAAGGTTTTTTTGGAATAATATTTATTTAAATGAATATATGTATTAAAATGGAAGATGAGAATTAGCGGGTAAAAAATAAGGATTTCTCAAAAGTAAAAATGGCTGAAAACAAAGAAATAAATAAAAAGACTGTAATTTCTTCTCTAATCTGGAAGTTCCTTGAAAGAGGTGGTGTTCAGGGTGTTCAATTTTTACTTTCTATTATATTGGCACGCCTTGTTACTCCATCGGATTATGGTGTAATTGCGATTCTTTTAGTTTTTATTCAGATAGCGAATGTTTTTATTCAAAGTGGTTTTAATACAGCATTAATTCAAAAAAAAGATAGTGATGATGTAGATTTTTCATCTATATTTTATTTAAGCCTTGTTATAGCAACTATTATTTATGTAATACTTTTCTTTGCGGCACCATTTGTAGGTGTTTTCTATAAACAAGAAAACTTAACTTTGTTCTTACGAGTTATATCAATAACTTTATTTTTTGGGGCAGTTAATAGTGTTCAGAATGCCTATGTTTCAAAAACAATGCAATTTAAGCGTTTTTTTGTGAGTAGTATGGGAGCTGTAACTGGTTCTGGAATAATCGGTATACTAATGGCATATAAGGGGTTCGGAGTTTGGGCATTAGTGGCTCAACAATTATCGAAAGATATCCTTACATGTATAATTTTATGGTTTACTGTAAAATGGCGACCAAAATTCTTATTTTCTTTTGAGAGGGTTAAAAATCTATTTAGCTTTGGATGGAAGTTGCTAGTTTCTGGTATTCTAGATACTGTTTTTAGAAATATTTATAACTTAATAGTTGGTAGAATATATAATAGTGAAACATTAGGTGTATTTAATCGGGGACATCAATTTCCTCAAGTTATTGCAACAAATCTTGACGGTTCAATTCAAAGTGTAATGTTACCAACATTGTCTAGTCATAATGATAATGTGGAAGAAGTTAAAAGACTTACTCGACGTTCAATAAGTACAAGTGCTTATTTGCTTATGCCTTGTATGTTTGGTATGGCAGCAGTAGCGGAGCCTTTAGTTAAATTATTGCTTACAGATAAATGGTTGCCTTGTGTTCCATTTTTGCAATTAGCTTGTTTTAGTTATGCAATATTCCCAATTCATACTGCTAATTTGACAGGAATCAATGCTTTAGGACGGAGTGATATATTTCTAAAGCTGGAGATAATAAAGAAAGTTATAACAATTGTAAACATTCTTATTACAATTCCATTAGGAATCTATGCTATGGCTATTGGGCAAGTTATTTCAGCAATAATTTCTTCCTTTATAAATGCGTTTCCGAATAAGAAATTAATGAATTATTCATATGCAGAACAATTAAAAGATTTAGCACCAGGATTTTTATGTTCACTTGTAATGGGATTAAGTGTTTGGAGCTTAAACTTTATTCCAATAAATACTGCTTTGCTTTTATTTATTCAAATCATTACAGGTGGTGTTATATACATTCTATTATCAAAGATTTTTAAGCTTGAAACATTCTCTTATATTATTAATACAATTAAGGGGTTTAAGAATGGCAGAAAATAAACCAATCACAGTTACAAGTCCATTATTACCAGATTTAAAAGATTTTGAAAAAATGCTGGAAGATATTTGGGAAAGAAAGTGGCTCACAAATAATGGTTTTTACCATAATGAATTGGAAAAGGCTTTAGCTGAATATCTTGGAGTTAAATATATTTCGCTTTTTACAAACGGAACTTTACCATTAATTACAGGTCTGCAGGCTCTTGGAATTACAGAAGGTGAAGTTATTACAACACCATATAGTTTTGTCGCAACAACTCACTCAATCTGGTGGAATGGGTTAACACCTGTATTCGTAGATATTGATCCAATAACTGGTAACATTGATCCAGATAAAATTGAAAAAGCAATTACAGATAAGACAGTTGCGATTATGCCTGTTCATGTATATGGAACACCTTGTGATACAAAAAGAATTAAAGAAATTGCTGATAAACACAATTTAAAGGTTATTTATGATGCTGCTCATGCTTTTGGTGTAAAAGTTGATGGAAAATCGATTTTAGAAGAAGGTGATATTTCTACATTAAGTTTTCATGCAACAAAGGTTTATAACACAGTTGAAGGTGGAGCTCTTATTTGTCAGTCAGAAGAAATGAAGACTAAAATTGATCAGTTGAAAAACTTTGGATTTACTGGTGAAATTACTGTTGAAGCACCTGGAATCAACTCTAAAATGGATGAGATCAGATCTGCTTATGGTTTATTAAATTTAAAACAAGTAGATGCAGCTATTGAAAGTCGAAGACAAACTGCAGAAAAATATAAAGCTGCTTTAAGAAATGTAAAAGGAATCCGTTTCCTTGAAGATATGGATGGTGTACATCATAATTACTCATACTTCCCAATTTTCGTTACAGAAAAAGAATTTGGAATGAGCCGAGATGCTTTGTATACAAAATTAAAAGAAAATAATATTTTAGGAAGAAGATATTTCTATCCGTTGATTACAGAATTTGGTCCATATAAGAACTATCCAAGTGCAAGTGCGGAAAACCTTCCTGTAGCCAAAAAGATGGCTGATGAAGTTTTATGTTTGCCTATGTATGCATTCATGGAAGATGAGGATATAGAAATTATAATTAAAGTGGTTGTGGGGAATAAATGAAAATAAGTTTAGTTGGCGATATTCTCTTAAGTAAAAGGATTCCATCTGGATATAGAGGATATAAAGAAATAGAAGAGCTTTTATCAAATGCAGATTTTAATTTTGCAAATTTAGAATCTACAGTAAGCAATTATGAAGGTTATCCTGCAGCATTTCCTGGAGGAGGATATAGTTGTATGACTCCTGAAATGTTGGATGATGTAATATCAATGGGATTTAATATTTTTAATACAGCAAATAATCATTCAATGGATTATAGTTGTGAAGGTTTATTAAAAACTATTGAGAATTTAAAAAATAGAAATATTCCTTTTTCTGGCACAGGTAAGAATCTTGCAACTGCTAGCAGGGCATCTTATTTTGACACTTCAGATGGTCGTATAGCATTAATTGGAATAACTAGTTCATTCCATGATTCTTATATGGCCGGTGCTCAAAATGAAGAGATGATTGGTCGACCTGGTGTAAATCCATTACGCCATAGAGAAGTTTATGAATTAAATGAGGATGATTTTAAAAATTTGGAGAGAATAGTATCTTCTTGTGGAATTAATAATTACCATAATCAAGCAATAAAAGAAGGATATTTGGCAAAACCTGATAATCTAAAAATAGGTCCATATTTTTTCAAAGAGGGTGTCAAAGGAGTTTTTCATAGTATCCCAGATGAAAATGATTTACAAAGAACAATAAAAACAATTAAAGA
The DNA here is from genome assembly GCA_024402595.1 of Treponema sp. Classification (GTDB taxonomy): domain Bacteria; phylum Spirochaetota; class Spirochaetia; order Treponematales; family Treponemataceae; genus Treponema_D. The sequence continues at coordinate 20,750 of JAKSTL010000040.1, forward strand.
TTCAAAGTTTTATTCAGACTTAGTGATGATATCTATACATAGTCATCAATTTGAAAATGGAAATAAACAAAATACGCCAGAGTTCATTTCAACTTTTGCTCATACTTGTGTAGATGAAGGAGCTGATGTGATTGTGTGCCATGGACCACATTGTTTAAGAGGGATTGAAATATATAAAAATAAACCCATTTTTTATGGCTTAGGTAATTTCATTTTTCAACATGAAGAGCAATATGTTTTACCAGAAGAATTTTATAACAAATATGGAAAAACTCGACAGGAAGTTTCTGGTGTTGGTGAAATAATGAATATCAGAAGTAAAAATAATACAGTTGGTTTACGTCTTGATGAGAAGGTTTGGGATAGTGTTTTAATTCAGATTGAAAAAAATAAAAATGATATGAAAATTTGTTTATATCCTATTGATATTCAATTAAATGAATGTAAAGGGTTAAAGGGCTTACCTCGATTATCTGATAATGTCAGAATAATAGAAGATGTGAAAAAGATGTCAGATAAGTATGATACAGAAATAATAATAAAAGACAATGTTGGATATATAAGTATTTGTGAGGATTATTAAATGAGTTTTGGTGGTGCTGTAAGAAGAAATTTATATTGGTTACAAGATTTTTTTAATGGTAAAAAAGTTCGTAAGCATTATAGTGAATTAAATATTGTTTTAAATAATTATGAGAAAGGTAAGAGAATACAAGATTCCAAACTAAATAATCTCTTAAATTTTGCAACTGCTAATACAGAAATGTATAAAAACTATAGTGGAAAAAACTTGTCTGAGTTTCCTGTTGTAAATAAGAATATCTTAATGGAAAATTTTAAGAATAATTGTGTTTCATCAGAAAAGATACCAGAACAAGAAACCGTTCAAGTGCACATTCAAAGGACAAGCGGTTCTACAGGAACACCTTTTACGGTTCCACAGGATTCCCGAAAAAGATATAGAAGAATTGCAGAATTAAAATATTTTGGTACTTCTGTGGGTTTTAAATCACATGAAAAACTTGCTCAGTTAAGAATCTGGACTAAATGGCAGAGTAAAGGTAAATGGCAGTCAATTAAGGAAAATATTATTCCTATCAATTGTGCAAAGATGGATGATGATACTCTTAAAGAAATCTGTGAAATTTGTAAAGAACAACATGTCGTTTCGATGAGAGCTTACGCAAGTTGGTATGATAGAATATTAGATTTTATTCAAAGAAATCCAGAATATTCAGATTATTTGAAGTCTATAAAAGTGGCTATTTCAAGTTCTGAGGCTTTGAGTGATGATACACGTAGTAAGATGAAGTCTGTTGCTGGTGTTAGAATTGTTGAAAGTTATGCAGATGAAGAATGTGGCACTTTAGCTCATCAAAAAATAGATGATGTAAATTATTATTGGAATCATGCTAGTTATTATCTTGAAATTCTAAAGTTAGATAGTGATGATCCGGCTGAATATGGAGAATTGGGAAGAGTTGTAGTTACTGATTTATATAACTATGCATTTCCTATGATTCGTTATGATACAGGAGATACTGCAATTCTTGCAAAAGGAAACGAAAAAAGTAAAGGTTGGGATTACATAAGCAAGCTTTACGGTCGCAGACTTGATTTAATTTATGATACAAAAGGTAATCCTACACATCCAATGAATTTTGCACGAGTTTTGAAAAATTTCTCTGAAGTAAAGCAGTGGCAATTTATTCAAAAAGATGAAAAAATTTATTTACTAAAAATGAATTATGAAGAGCAGTTAGATTTATTGAGGATTATTAGTGAATTAAAACTGATTTTAGGGGAAGATGCGGAAATCAATATCGAAAGGGTTGATGATATTCCTGTTTTAGCATCAGGAAAAAGAAAACCTGTAATTTGTGAATGGAAGAAATAAGGAGTTTGAAATGAATATTTTGTTAACATCTGCTGGAAGACGAGCATATATTGTAGATTATTTTAAAAATTGTAATGGTATTGGAAAAGTATATGCAGCAAATAGTCAATATACGATTGCCTTAAAAAGAGCGGATGGGTATTTTCTTACACCTTTAATTTATGATCCAAATTATATTGCTAGTATAATTAATTTTTGTAAGGAAAAAGATATAAAAGCTGTTTTGTCTTTATTTGATATTGATTTATTAGTATTGGCAAAACATGAAGCAGAATTTGTAAATAATGGTATAAAATTAATATTGGCACCAGCAGGTTTTGTTGAAATTTGTAATGATAAATATAGAACTTTTGAATTTTGCAAGAAATTGGGATTACAAACCCCAAAAACATATTTACATATTGAAGATGTTATGAGTGCTGTAAAAGAAGGTGAACTTTCATATCCAATAATTATGAAACCTCGATGGGGTATGGCTTCTATGGGTATTTATAAAGTAGAAAATGAAGAAGAACTTATTATTTTTACAAAAAAATGTAAAAGAGATATTTTTGATTCTTATTTGAAATATGAATCTTCTATGACTCCTGATGAGGCTATTATTTATCAGGAAATAATGACTGGTGAAGAATATGGATTGGATGTTATAAATTCTTTTGATGGAAAAGAATATATTGCTACATATGCTAAACAAAAAGTGACAATGCGTAGTGGTGAAACTGATTTAGGAAGAACAGCTAGTGGAATCCCTTTTGAAGAATATACAAAGAAAATTGCTGCAGAAAGTAAACATAAAGGAATATTATCTGTAGATTGTTTTAAGAATGAAAAAGGTATATTCATTATTGAAATGAATTGCCGTATTTCAGGACATTATCCTTTGGCATATCTTGCAGGTTTTAATTACCCACAACTTTTGGTTGATTGGCTAAATGGTAAAGATAGAAATCAGGAATTATTAAAATTTGAAGAAGACTTATATATTATAAAAGATTTAGTGCCAACTATTTTGGAGAAGAAATAATATAATGGAATCCAGCGTTTCTATTACCAATATAAAAAGTGGCTCAAACTTTGAATTATATAGAATTTTCACGATGATTCTAATAATAGCACATCATTATGTTGGTAACTCTGGATTAATAGCTATTGACGAAACTTTAATTCAAAATCAATTTTATGTTAGGAGTTTATTATATTTAGTTTTTGGTGTATTGTGTAAAATTGGTATTAATTGTTTTTTTTAATAATCGATTATTTCAAGTGCATAAGTAGAATAAATATTAAAAAAATCATCAAATTATTATTTGAAATTTAATTTATAGATTAACCATAATAATAGATCTTTTGCAAATTATATTATTAGAAAATTCATTTATTATTTTTTTGAACAAAAGGAAGGGTAGAGAAAATGATTAATATACCTCAGGAAGAAATAATCAAAACTTGGGGGAATTTTGATATAGAAAAACCGTTGGTTTCCGTTCGCTGTATGACTTTTAATCAAGAAAAATATATTTCTCAAGCTTTAGATGGATTCTTGATGCAGAAAACTACATTTCCCTTCGAAGTTGTTGTTCATGATGATGTTTCTTCAGATTCAACTGCAGACATTATTAGAGAATATGAAAAAAAATATCCATTAATAATTAAACCAATTTATGAGACAGAAAATCAGTATTCTAAACATGATGGAAGTATTACTCGGATAATGAATCAAGTTATGAAAGGTAAATATGTTGCTTTTTGTGAAGGTGATGATTATTGGATTGATGAAAATAAACTGCAAATGCAGGTAGACTTTTTGGAAAATAACCTTGATTATAGTATGTGTTTTCATGGTGCAACTGTAATAAAAGAAATAGAAACAGCGAATTTTTCATATATAGAGATTGGTGATAGAGATTATACCCCGACTGAGTTATTTGCAAATTGGATTGTTCCGACTGCATCCATGGTAATGAAAAAAGAATGTTTGGATATAAAGGTAAAAAATGCTACAGATTTTTTATACGGGGATATAAAAATAATCGAAAACTGTGCACATAAGGGAAAAGTTTATGGTTTTTCTAAGAAAATGTCTGTATATAGAATACAACAAACTGGTGTAACTTGGAATAAAGATTTAGATGAAAAAAGATTTCGAAAGTCGCCAAGACATTTTATTACTATAAAAAATAATTATCCTCTCATAAAACGTTCAGCAGTTAATTATAAAATAGTTGAGAGTTATCTTTTATGTATAATTAAATGTGGAAATGTTTTTGAAAAAATCACGTGGGGTTGGCTTGCGTTTACTACGTCACCAATTGCACTTATAAAAAATATTATTGAATATATTAAGAGGAAAATAAAATGAAAAAATATGATTATTTAATTGTTGGTTCTGGTTTATACGGAGCAACTTTTGCTTATTTAGCAAAACAAAAAGGAAAGTCATGTCTTGTAATTGATAAAAGAAACCATATCGGAGGCAATGTTTATTGAGAAAAAAGCAGCGCCTCTGTCCAAAGTGCTTTGCGCGGTAGGACAGCAGACGCTGGTGATTCTGTGTTTTCATATGTTTTTATTTATGTTTCTTCAGACGGCGGGTCAGATCATCGGACTTTCCGGGCTGCCGCTTG
>JAKSTL010000041.1 GCA_024402595.1 Treponema sp.
CTGCAGAATGTGAAGCTTATTTTGCTGAAAAAGGGATTGATTTGGCAGAATTACGCTAATCCTAGTGTTTATTTTATTATTAGAACTATAAATTACACTATATACAAGGTATACATATTTCTAGTTATAATGCATATTCTGTCAACCTACAACTATTTTTCCCATACTCATTTTTCACAATCTTTAATATTCAGGAGGTTCCGGCTAAAGCCGTCGCTGCGTCCGTCCTTCCGCTTTCGCTCCATCCTCCGCAAAACTTCGTTTCACGGAGGACAGCTTCGCTGGGACTCCCATCGCTAACCCAGTAAGTCCATACTATTTCACTTACAATCCCTATTTCTCTTGAATCTCTTTGCCACTCAAATGCTCAATCTCAATTTCAAACATCTGCATTGCCGTTCCAGACCTTTCAATTTCTTCATCAATCAATTTTTCATCAGGATAATATTTCCCCGCCATCTTTTTGCACAATTCAAACGCTCTTTCCTGACCTTCAACCAAATGACAGCGCCCAAAAATTACCACACTCTGCATAAAAGGCGCCCAATCTTCTTCCTTTATAGTTTCATTACCAAAAACCGTAAAACAAACCTTGTCGCAGGCCTTTATGGAATCAAACTTGTGCCCAGCCTTTGCACCATGAAAATATATTTTCCCTACCGCTTCATCATAAAAATAATTTATCGGCACCCCATACGGATACCCATCATCCCCATTCACCGCCAAAACTCCGCGTCTCGAACTTGCCAACAACGCTTTTGCCGCCTCCGCACAAATCTCTTTATTTTTTCTTCTGATAGGTCTAAACATTTTTTTCTTCATCCTCCAAACAAAATCTATTTTATTCTATTCTAATAATATTCTGGTGATTTTGGCAAATGGACAATGTTAAAAAAATTGCCAAAAAGCATTTATCATGGAGATATCCAAGAAGTTCATACTATAGCATCATGCCAAACTCTCCGATGAACCACCCAGTCACCGCTTGTTTCAGCATCCTGCTTAAAAAATGTTCATCCTTTGGTAGTGTGATCCCGAATCAACTTCGGGATGACAGTTTCTTATTCAGCATAATATCCCCTCTGTCATGCTAAACTCTTCGATGAACTCAGTGCAGAGCCTGTTTCGGCATCTCACAAATCACAATATCTTAATGTTTGGTTAAAATTAGTCTACTTTATAAGACACTTTACTAACTTTTATTAACACCGCCCTGTTTTTTCAAATAATTTTCCATCCTGAACATAGAATATCCCGCCTCATTAGCTCTTGCAATCAATTCCACGCTCTTATTTTTCAGATTCATTTTCCGCGCTTCATCCAAATATTTCTTAGCTTCATCAAACTCTTTATCTTCAAAATGAATCTGCGAAAGCATTACAAGAGCACTGTTTTTCTCATAAAGACAGCCCGCATTTTCCAAAGCCAAAATCAATTTTTCCTTAGCTTCTTTTTTATCTCCCCCCGCAATTTTTGGAACAAAATACAAAACCGTTCCCAGCATAAATAGATTTTCCGAAAGCTTTGGATTTTGTTCTTCAATTTTCCTGTAATCTTCAATCACATTCTTCAAAATCCCCAGCTGTTCATTAGTAGAAAGATAAGGCAAAGTAGAAAACTCCACCTCTTTATAATGGTAATTAAAACAAGCAGACATTTCAGAATTATTTTCCGCAAAAGCCTTTAATTCCTTAAAGCAGTTCATAACTACCATTTCAGATTCAGCCGCTCTTTCCTTTTTTTCCGCTTTATCTTTTTTTTCTTTCTTGTTTGCCTGCCCCATGCTTTCATCTAAATTATAAAAGGCAGAAATCTTTGCGGTTTCCTTAGCCAAAATAAAAATGCTTTTACAAATTATCAACGCTTCTTCAGAAACATCCCCATAATTCTCTCGGAACTCCATTTCCTTCTGCGTCAAAAAAGCAAGTTTCTCCTCACTTTTTTCGTAATTATCAACATAATACTTAGCGTCCAGCACCCAATGCACCGCCTGCAAATCTTTCCCATTCAGTTCCTTTCCAAACAGCAAAACCATGCCAAACAGTCCAAAAGCACAAATCGCAAAAAATCTTTTCATACAAGCAACCTGCCAGAACAACACTTAAAACAGATTAATAAAATATCTCTCTCCGCAACAAACTAGTATTTTATTAAAAAAAGGCCGCTGTATCAATTTTCTGGTAACCACCAAAGCTCGCTGGGAAGGAATAGATTTTTTCAGCCATTTCGTCGCCCAAGAAAACCTTAGTTATTTCGTTAGTTTTATTATCCATATCCACATCTGCAAACAATTCAGGATAAACCATTTTTGAAATAAACCAAGCATTTATAAGAACCAATTCATAATTTGTATAATAAGCATTGTAAGCCATCTGTAAATACACTTCTCCATTTTTCCATGCCTTGCAAGAATCAAACATAGCAGGATCTTCCTTATACAATGGTTTAATATTCTTTACAGCAGCTCCATCAATGATAATTACATCCATATCCTTTCCCAAAGCTTCAAACTTTTCTTTTTCAATTGGGAACATTCCAGGCTTACCAACTCCAGTAACCACATTTTCAATATTACAAATATCAAAAGTAATATATTTTTCCGAAGTCATCAGATGATTTGTTGTTCCCCAATTCCCCAATCCGCAAATATACACCTTTGGTTTATCAGCCACATTTGCAGTTCTTTTTTTCAGTTCATTAGTCTGTTCTTCAATAAAACCATTGATTTTTTCCGCTTTTGCTTCTTCATTAAAGATTTTTCCCAAAAGTCTCAAACTGTTCTTAAAGTTCTCATCAAAAACGCCATCTTTCCCAGATTTTAATGTAACAACCGGCACTCCCAACTGCTCCTGCAAAGCATCTTCCTTTTCTTTATCCTCATATTCAGAAATAACAATATCAGGATTACACATCAAGATTTTTTCCGCTTCCGCAGTCTGAGCATTTGGACCTCCAACACCACAAGAATCCAGTTTTGCAAAAACATCGCCATAAGCAATCATATATGGTCGGGCAACTGAATCAAACATTTTTGGCCGTTTAGAAAGACTGATATTATCAATATCTTCAACGCCACAAAGCAAATCCACATTTCCAATATAAGAATACATTCGTAAAGCACCCGCTCCCACACAGACAACGCGCTTATAACTTCCAGGCAACACAGAAATCTGTCTACCAATCATATCAGTCATTATAACTTCCGCTTTTTCCTGCTTATTTTCGCCAGCACCAACAGTACCTTTTCCCATTTTCCTTGCCGATTTTCCCGCCGCAAAAGACGAAAAACCCATAAAAATCATCATAATTCCAAGAACAATTTTCTTACTATTCATTTATTCCTCCAACAACAACCTTTCGGTCATCAATTTCTACAATTTTTGCCTTAATTCCAAAGACATCCTGTATAATTTCAGCAGAAAAAACACTCTCATCACCACTATATTTAATTTTTCCGTCCTTCAGAAAAAAGAACCTGTCTCCCATATTCAATGCCAAGTTCATATCATGAAGCGAAGCCAAAATAGTAATTCCTTTTTCCCTGGCAATTTTTTTAGCTTCCTCAATAATCAAATATTCATTAGCAATATCCAGATTTCCCGTAGGCTCATCAAAAATTAAAATCTCCGGATTCTGTACAAGAGCTCTGGCAATGGCAACCTTTTGTTTTTCCCCACCAGACAACTCTTCCGCATTTTTATAAGCAATTTTCTCCAATTCCAGCTCGTTTATAACCCTTTCCACTTCATCAAAATCTTTTTTCCCCGCCTTAAAACCAAAATAAGAAATCCTACCCGCCAAAATTGAATCAAAAACGCATAATTCTCCAAAATGAATCTGCTGAGGAACATAACCAATAATCTGCGCCCTTTTTCTATAGCTCAAATCCGATAATTCCCTGTCATTAAAAATGATTTTTCCAGACTCAAAACCATCAACTTTTTCAGGTTTACAAAGTCCCAGAATATTTTTAAATAAAGTAGTTTTTCCGGAACCATTTTTCCCCAAAATTATGCCAATTTTCCCATTTTCCAGCTCCATAGAAACATTATCTAAAACCAACGAAGATTTTTTTCCATACCTAAAAGAAAGCTTTTCAATTCTAAACATTTCCCCGCTCCTTTTTAGAAAAAATTATGCACAGAAAAAATGGTGCTCCCATTAAAGAAGTAACCGCACCCACAGGCAAAGCCGCTCCTTTTCCAACACTTCTAGACAAAGTATCCGCCACAAGCAAAAGCAAACTTCCACAAAGCACAGAAGCTGGAATTGTAAACTTATGATTCTGCCCCATCAGTCTTTTCACAATATGAGGACAAATAATTCCCACAAAGCCAATTATTCCCAAAAAAGACACGCAAACCGCCGTAATCATCGAAGCCACCAAAAGAGAAACAAACCGCAAAACATCAACATTTACCCCAAGACTTCTAGCCGCTTCATCCCCAGCAAGACAAGTATTGTATTTCCAAGCAAAAAACGAAAAAAATACAATGCCCCCCAAAACCACAATCAGCATAATTAAGTCGGTTTTATAAGTCGCCCGCCCCAAATCTCCAAAACTCCATATAATCGCCGCAGAAAGTCCCACATCCGTTGCATAAAACTGCAAAATGGTAGTTGCCGCCGTCCAAACAGAACCAATAGCAATTCCCGCCAAAACCACCACAGAAGGCGAAAATGCCCTAATCTTACATAATCCCAAAATAAAAAGAATAGAAATCACAGAAAAACAAAATGCCATAAAAGAAGCGGCATAAATGTTCATTCCCACCGAAAAATTACTCAAATTATTCCCAGTAGAAAGAAATCCGCCAGCTCCCACAATTATAGAAAGATTAGCGCCAAAAACCGCCGCATTAGAAACACCCAAAGTAGAAGGAGACGCCATAGAATTGTTCAAATTAGTCTGCATAATCAATCCAGAAACAGAAAGTCCCGCCCCCGCAATCAAAGCCGCCAAAACTCTCGGAATCCTAATATTCCAAATAATCCTATTAAAAGCAGGAGAACTCTTCATTCGTAAAGCCCGCCAAGTGTCACCAAAAGTCATACGGGAAGAACCCACAAACAGGCAAACCAAAAACATAATAAACACAAGCACCAAAAGCCCAACAACAATCAGCGCCTTTTTTCTTTCTTGCCCTTCAATATTTTTTCTGAACTCCATTTTTTCCCCAAATGGCCCACAATCAGACATCATCAAACTAAAACACCCCGTAAGCCATAAAAAAAAGGTATACCCCCACTCTTCAGAATGGAAATATACCTTCATGATATATAGTCTAGTTATAATTTTTATAAATAAAATGGTAAAACCTTAAATCAACTTCTGTTGAAAAGACATCTTCAGATGCCAAATATACAGACAATTATACAGAAAAATTGTCAAAAAATCATCAGTTTTTACCAAAAAGCCACATTGCCAAAAACTATTTTTCTTCCGGCACTTTAAGCCCCAAAGCCCGTACAATCTCTTTATTCAAATCCTTTGGAAACTGCGGATTCGTTCCCGGCCCAAAAGTATTAAACACACCAAAACCGCCATAATAATCCCAGCTGGTTCGGGCAATATTCCGTTCTTCCAAAAGTCTAGCCACAATAGAATACCAATTCACTCTTTCCTGAGCATCGGCATAAGGCATATAAACCCCAAACTCACCACAGAAAATAGGAGCCTTTCTTTCATTACTAAACTGCACAAACTGGTCAAAATAATCCGCCACCGCTTTTTCTGTTCCGCGATGTTCATAATCATATTCCGCCGTAAAAAAAGATTTTTCCCGTTCAGTTGGATTTTCCGGGCATTCAGGCATTTTTTCTTTCACATAAGGAAAAGGAATATCCTTAATTCTGGCCATTCCACTCCAACCAGCCCCTTGATGAGTAAAAAGATGAGGTTCATAAAAATGGAAAGTATAAATTATTTTGTCATCATCAAATTGAGGCAGCTGCTTTAATGAATCAAAACTATTCCAGTCACCGCCCCCCGCAATCAAATAATGCTTTGTATCAATCTTTCGAATAGCTTTAATAGTATTAGTTAAAGCTTCTCCCCAGATTTTCAAATCAATTTCATGAGGCTCATTATATATTTCAAATGCAATTTTTTCATAAGAATCCTTGTATCGCTCTGCCATTTGCGTCCAAATAGGAATCAAAGTATCTTCAATATCCACAGGCGTAAAAGAACCCACCACCGTATTGTTATGAAAATCAAAAATCAAACTTAAATCCAGTTCCTTCGCCCATTCAATAAAATTGTCCAGACATTTAAAAATGTATTCCGGGATTTTCCAATTTTCTTCCTTCTTGCAAAAGGCTTCCAGATAATTAGGCAGTCTAACCACATCAACTCCCATAGACTTCACATTCATAAAATCTTGCTTTGTCATAAAACAAGCATCTGGAGCTTCAGGATTTTTAAAATTCAACCAATAAGAAAAATTAATACCCTTATGAAAAGGTGCGCTAATAGCTTTCGTTACTTCCATATTTTTACCCGTAGAAAGAATAATAAAGATATTCACAATACAGAAGTATAACAAATCATCATTTTTATTGAATAAAATCTATTTTTTAAGATTTATAATTTTGCCTTGGGGCATTTTGGCACGCTCCGCGCACCAAAACCGGGGTGTTCCATGGCTTACCTACGGCCGGTCTTTCCAGACTGCTCCGCACCATTCCATACCCCTTACCGATACTAATTAATCGGCGGGGTAAATGGCTTTGTCACAGGCCTTGAACGCCAGTGTGCCTTGACAAAGACCTATACCCCTTGCCGATACTAATTAATCGGTGGGGTAAATGGCTTTGTCACAGGCCTTGAACGCCAGTGTGCCTTGACAAAGACTTATACCCCTTGCCGAGAATATCTAATTTCGGCGGGGTAAATTATTCAATCTTCTCCACTCCATCACACATAGAAATAGTGCCAATAGAGCCGTCATCGTTATATTTAAACTCAGCTACACAAACCGACCGATGGAACAAACTTCCTCCCGGCAACTGGTCTGTATGATAAAATAAATAAGAATGTCCCTTAAAATCCGCAACTCCCGGATGATTTGTAAAACATTTGCTTTCTTCCATCAAAACACCGCCATAAACCCATGGCCCAGTAGGATTTTTAGAAGTAGAATATGCAAGATGTTCGTTTCTTTTTTCACCTTCGGCAAAAGCGGCATAAACCATATAATAAATGCCGTTTCTCTTGTAAAACCAAGGACCTTCGCCATAAGTTGTTCCAGTGTTATGACTTCCCTTTGCAAAACTTTCCACAGTCATAGGAATCTTTTGTACACCAAGAGTTTTATCGTAAGAAACCATATCTTCGTTTAAAAGCACATATCTTAATTCTGGATTCCCAAAATATAAATAAGCCTGGCCATCATCATCTATAAAAACCGTAGGATCAATATCATTCCAATCCCCTTCATCAACAAGAGGTTCTCCAATATCTTTAAAAGGCCCAGCAGGATTATCAGAAACACCTACAGCAATAGCCATTCCTCCATCCTTTTTATGAACAGGACAGTACAAATAAAACTTACCATTCCGCTCAATTGCCTGTGGAGCCCACGCTCTATCATCAGCCCAAGAAATATCGTCTAACGAAAAAATCTTTCCGTGGTTTGTCCAGTTCACCATATCTTTTGTAGAAAAACAATACCAGTCATACATTGTATAAAAGTCGTTTACTAGTTTGTCTTCATCATGAGTCGTGTAAAGGTAAAGAGTGTCGCCACAAACCATAGGAGCAGGATCAGCCGTATACATTGTAGAAATAATTGGATTTTTGCTAAATATTTTATTCATCATTTCAGCCATTTTAAACCTTCCGTAAAAAACTAAAAGAAATTATTCTTCATCATCCATAAAAAGAAAAAGCAATTCTTCCAGATTTTTATAAGTTTTCATATCTTTTTTATATTGCAGTGTATTTTTTGGGGAAATAATAAAATTGCCAGCATAATCAGCCAAGTAGTCGTAAACCAAAGTGATTGTATCTTCATCCTTTTCGGCTAAATCATCAATGGAAGTAATTTCTGCCACCAACTTTTCAATTTCATCCAAAGCAAAGTGCATTTCTTCCAGACTTTCGCTTAAATCAGCATAAAAATCACTGTCAGAATCAGAATATTTATTTGCATATTCAAGACTATCTTTAATCTCAAAGGCTATTTTCTGCAAAGTTTCAATCAGCAACTTATCAAGCTTACGACTATTCATAGACTTTTATCCAGAGAAAATCAATTTTTTTAGGAATTAAAATTAAAGAACTGCCTTTAAAAACTGCTGAAGTCGTTCACTTTTTGGATGCTGGAATATTTCTTCTGGAGTTCCTTCTTCTGCAATTACACCGCCATCCATAAATACAACTCTATCTGCAACTTCTCGGGCAAACCCCATTTCGTGAGTAACAACCACCATAGTCATACCATCGTTGGCAAGCTGCTTCATAACGGCTAAAACTTCACCAACCAATTCAGGATCCAAAGCAGAAGTTGGTTCATCAAAAAGAATTGTTTTTGGTTCCATTGCAAGGGCTCGGGCAATAGCAACTCGTTGCTGCTGTCCTCCCGAAAGATTTGCAGGATAAGCATCAAGTTTGTCTCCAAGACCAACGCGTTTTAAAAGCTCAATGCCTTTTTCTCGTGCTTCTTCCTTTGATTTTCCAAGAACATTCATTGGAGCCACCATAAGATTTTCCAATGCTGTTTTGTGTGGAAAAAGATTAAATCGCTGAAAAACCATTCCAACTTCAAGAAGAATCTCTCGTCTTTCTTTAGAAGAAATCTTTAATTTTCTAACTCCATTTTCATGCTGAGTAAGCAGTTTATCCTCAATATAAATTGAACCGTTGTTAATATGTTCCAGATGATTCAAGGCACGCAAAAAAGTCGATTTACCAGCACCACTGGCACCAATAATACAAACAACTTCCTTTGGCTTTACAGAAAGTGTAACACCCTTTAATACATCTAATTTTCCAAAAGAAACGCAAACGTTTTCTGCTCTAATCATATCCATAATTCTTTCCTCCAGTTTTGTAATTCCTTTTATAAATAACGCAACAGGGCATTATTCATAAGTGTTTTTCTTTTCCAACCATCTGAAAAGAAGTGTGAATACAGCTGTGATTATAAGGTAAAGAATCATAGCAGGAATATATACAAGGGAAGATGCCGTAGACGACTGAATACTTCTTGTAACCTTTGTAATATCTGCAAGAGCAATAATAGAAACCAAAGAAGCATCCTTTAACATCATAATAAACTCGTTTCCAACAGGTGGAATAAGGCGTTTAATTGACTGAGGAAGAATAATCAGTTTCATTGTCTGAAGGTAGCTTAATCCAAGAACTTTTCCCGCTTCAAACTGGCCTTTATCAATAGATTGAATGGCTGAACGGAAGATTTCGCTACAATATGCACCGCTGTTTAATCCAAAAGCAATAAAAGCGGCTAAAAACTTGCTATTAATTGTTAAAGCACGGCTTATTTCTGGTAAACCATAATAAACAAAGTAAAGCTGCATCAAAAGTGGTGTTCCGCGGAAAAAGAACACATAAGCTTTACTTAATCCGCGAATAAACTTGCTCTTAGACATTGAACCAAGAGCAAGTATAATTCCTAATATAAGACCTGCTATGACCGAACACAAAGTTAATAAGATAGTGATTTTGGCACCATTTAATAATTGAGGTGTCCATCCGATGATTTTTTTCATAAGATCCATATACAAGTCCTTTATTTAAAAATAATTTTTTAAAACTAATATTTCTATTTTATTTGATACTGTCAGATAAATCCATACCAAAAATATCAAAATAAATCTTTTTTAATGAACCGTCAGCTTTCATTTCATCAAGAATCTTGTTGATTTTACCCTGAAGTTCTGTATTTCCTTTTTTCATACAAACACCAAAGTATTCATCTGGTTCAGCTGCCCAAACCTGTTTGAATTCGCTGTTTGGAACCGAAAGATAATCAACAGCAACAAGGCTGTCACTTACAACTGCATCAATTCTCTTAAGTTTCAAATCGTCGTAAGCATTCATAACTTTATCGTAAGCGTTTTCTACATAAGTAAATCCAAGTGCGGCAGAATGTTTCTTAGTATAGAAGTCAGAAGTTGTTTCTGCCTGATAACCAATTTTAAGTCCAGCCAAATCTTTAAATTCTTTAATGTTCAATTTTGAATCTTTCTGAAGAATAATTGCCTGGCCGTTTCCAATGTATGGATTTGAGAATGTATAATTGTTAAGGCGTTCTTCTGTAATTGTTGCGGCAGACATAACAACATCGTAGCGATCTGTATCCAAACCTGCAAAAATGCCATCCCAAGCTGTATCAATGAAAACTGGTTCCAAACCAAGACGAGAAGCAATTGCTTTACCAAGTTGAACATCAAAACCGATTGGTGTTTTTCCATCGTCTGCATAATACTCAAAAGGTGGATATCCAACTTCCATAGCAATCATCAATTTACCTTTTTCTACTGTAAATTCACCCTTTTCTGCTTTTTTTGAACAACCTGCCAAAACAGAAATCATAAGTACGGCACACATTACTGAAAAAATTTTTTTCATAATTAGTCTCCTGTAAAGCCCTTGTTTCCTGGACTTTTTATAAATTTAAAACAAAAATGACAACGCTTCCACAAAATGCAGACCACATTGTCATATTTGGTATTATAGAGTTTATATCTAAAACAAGCAATATATATACGCTTTTAATACTTCATTCTAGACAAATCAAATGAATCCAACTGTCTGATCAAATTTCTTAAACTATCCGCTGTTTCATTGTTTGCATCAATGTTGTTCTGAACCGAATTGGTAATCATTTTAGAATAATTATCAACCTGAGCCATGTAATTGTTTACAGAATTGGTAACATTAGTCAGGTTTGTCATTTCCTGCATAATGCTCTTTCCGCTTTCAAACATATTTACCGCTTCATCTTTAACTTCAACTGTACTCTGATTAATAGACTGCATTGCATCAAGAATCTGCTGATTTCCAGAAGACTGTTCTTCCATAGCCTGTGAAATTATTCGTTCCTGAGCACTAACAGTTTGTGCCAAATCATGAATAACTTTAAACTGATTTTCAAAACCAGAAATTGATGTTGTAATTTTTTCCAAAGCCTCGTACAAAGCGGCAAGATTATTATCAATCTGTTTACTTTGAACTCCAGCCTGCATAGAAAGTTTTCTAATTTCTTCCGCAACAACATTAAATCCTTTTCCAGCCTCACCTGCATGGGAAGCTTCAATTCCAGCGTTCATTGCAAGAAGATTTGTTCGTGTAGAAATTGAATTCAAAACCGCAGAAGATTCTTTAATTGCATGAGATTCAGACACAACATCTTTGGCAATTTTTACCGTCAAATCAACCGATTTCTGACCTTCCTCACAAGCTTTAGCCAAATCCTTAACAGAAATAGAGTTCTTTTCAAGAATCTTGGTTACAGAATCAATATTTGCAACCATTTCTTCAACAGCGGCAGATGATTGAGTAACACCGCTAGCCTGAACTTCAATTGCCTGATTAAGAGTTGTAATTGCGCCTGTAATTCCTTCCGCAGATTTCTGAACATTGCGAACTTCTTTCAACTGATTTTCCATTTCATCCTTAACCTGATAAATTACATTGGTAATCAGCTCCACATCCTTGTTCGTTGCATACAAATCTTCCAGACCTTTCTTCGAATTTTCATCAGTTATTTTTGCCGAAGTCTGAACATCATACAAAATATCATTAGTAATCTGGCGCATTTCATTTACATTCTGAATGATAAGCCCTAATTCACTACGATTTTCCATTTGAATAGGTGCAATATTATAATTTTTATTGGAAATACTAACTGTAACATCCTGAATTTTTTTGATTGTTTCAACTGTATCCTGAGTAAGAACAAACTGTGTAATCATAAAAAAGACAGTTCCAAAAATAATTGAAACCAAAATAGTAGCTACAAGCTTCTTATACCCCAACTGATAATTATCTGGAACCGATACAATAGCAGTAATAATGCAGATTATACCTATTACAGAAAAACTTGAACTTAAAAGATTTCGTGAGTACAATCCAACCTGCATCTGCTTTTTCGTATAAGGAATGTTACCAATACCTACTTCGTAGAATCTTACAAAGAAAATATAACTAAAGACAGAGAATACTAACATTGAGCCCATATGGGAAAAGAACAGTGTCATAAGAGGTTTATCTCCCTGCATTGAAGGAAGAATATAACCATATTTTTCACACTGAGAATTAACTATAAAAGGAACTAAAAAATTAAAAGCAATTGTAAAGATAATTGTGCCAAAATAATGGAATTTTATCTTTGCATTAAAAGAGTTCTGCCCAGTCTGTGATCTGTCAAACTTGTCTGGCAGCCTATAAGTAACATAAGTGTGAAAAAGACCTATGGCGATAATAACCAAGAAATAAGTCAATGTAAGAGGCATCTTTACAAGATCCAAACCCTGAGACCAAGTTACAAGATTCAAAGTTTCAAGAAAAGGAATAAAGAATATCAGTGGAAACACATAAACAAGAAATTGAAAAACCGCACTAATTTTTCTGAATTTTCTTGCTCTTAAATTAAAATCGACACTTTTAGCCATAATCGAAGTTTTCTCCTTAAAAATGTTTTTAAATCTCTATTCAGAAACACTTCGATGCCGTTGGACTGCAATTAAGTTTTCAATTAACTTGCCACTAAAATGCAATCCAACTGACCAACTGAATAAAACTAAGTTTATTCCTGCGATGTAATTTCTTTATAGAAATTCGAAAAATCTTTTCTATTATCTTTTGTAAAAGAAATAGCAGTTCTAGGATGCTGATTCAACAATCCTGTCATTAAATATTGTAAATCATAACCCCAAACTACGCCACTATCTTTTAAAGGTTGCATGTATTTTTCTAGAAATTGTATTGCTGGATAAATATTATACTTCGGATTTTTCAAAAATCCTAGCAAAGTTTCCATTGCACAGTTACCAGCACCACGACCCATAGACATATAAGTTGCATCCAAGAAGTCTACTCCATCACCAACACATTCAATTGTATTAGCAAAAGCCAACTTCTGGTTATCATGAGCATGAATACCAACTTTCTTTCCGTATTTAGCAGCATATTCACCATACAAATTAGCAATTCGAGCCATCTGTTCTGGATAAATTGCACCATAACTGTCAACAATATAAATCACATTTACAGAAGACTGACAAAGAAGTTCCAAAGCAACTTTTACATCACTTTCCTGAGCACCAGAAATTGCCATAATGTTACAGCTTGTTTCATAGCCTTTTTTTGTACAATCTTCAATAACTTCAATAGCAGCTGGAATCTGGTTGATATAACAGGCAACACGAATCAAATCAATGGCACTGTCTTTTCTGTCAATAATATCTCTTTTAAAATTACAGCGACCAACATCAGCCATAGCCGCAATCTTCAAATCTGGATTTTTTTCACCAATAACCTTCCAGATAAAATCATCATCACAGAACTTACAAGGACCAAACTTATTTACATCAAATAAATCCTTATCTGCCTTATAACCAAATTCCATATAGTCAACACCAGCTTTGATGTTTGTTTCATAAAGAGCTTTTTCAAATCCCTTAGGAAAATAAAAATCATTTACAAGACCGCCATCACGCAAAGTTGCATCAACAACTTTTACACTTGGTCTAAAACTCAACAATTCTGACAATTCTTTCATAACAAAAATACCTCATAATAAACTCTTTGAAGCACTTCCCTTTTCTTACATAAAATCATTTCAGAAAATCATTACGCAAAATGTGGACAACGCTTCAATGTTTCTATACATAGTATCATATCACATAGAGGCATAGTTTCTCAAGAGTTTTCTAGCGTTAAATGAACAAATAACGCTCTTTCTATAGAACTTATATAGAAAAAATGATTATTTGCAGATTAGTTTTATAATTTATTCTTCGCCTTTAATAAACGCCTTAATTTCATCCAGCTGATTCTTTGCCAGCAATCGACCTTCGTTATAACACTGCTGCAATTTCTGTGGATTATGCTCAATTCTTTTTGCACACAAAGGCCCTTTAGGACAGATTACAAATGCATTGCCCGCTTCTGCCTGCTCAAAAACATATTTTTTTGCATTATTATAATTTTCATGACGCTTTCCCATAGTAACCAAAAGCTTTGGGTATTTTCTCAAAACCATTTTCATCATGAAAAACAATTTATTCTTCTTTTTAAGATAATCTCTTGGCTGAGTCAAAATTACAATATTCTTTTCATAGCCCATTTTTTCAAAGGCTTTCAAAGGAATAGAATCCGTCATTCCGCCGTCCAAAAGACAATAATCATCAATTTTTACAACCTTACTTACAATTGGCATACTGGCACTGGCTCGCATCCAGGTTAAATCTGTTTCATCACAAGTTTCCAGTTCCCTATAAATTGGCTCCCCAGTTTTACAATCAGAAGCAACCACAAAAAACTTCATAGGATTTGCCCTATAAGCCTGATAGTCAAAAATATCCAGCTCATTAGGAAGAACATTGTAACAAAAGTTCGCGCCATACAAATCGCCGGTTTTCATCAAACTTCTAAAACTGCAATATCGTTTGTCCTTAGCCAAAGCCTTGTTGTAACGAATTACCCTTCCCACCTGATTCGATTTATAATTACATCCAAAAGTTGCTCCCGCGCTTACACCAATTGCACCATCAACAGTAATTCCACTTTCCATCAAAACATCAATAACACCAGCAGTGAACATTCCACGCATTGCACCGCCTTCCATAACCAAACCAATTTTTATTTGTTTATTTTCTGCCAGATTTTCTTCCTGTTGAATAACTTCGCTATTTTCCATAATTAACATTCCTTTTAAACTTAACGATTTTTGTCCTTTTCCCACAATTCCAGCTGGTTTTTATTTTTTGCAAGCTCCATTTCTGCCGACTCAATCTGTTCATCCAACAACGAAACTTCAGCCACATCATTAGAAAAATCTCTTTTTCGCTTCATCTGCGGAATACTTTCTTCCAACTCTCTATTCCGTTTTCGCAAATCCGTAATAACTTTTGGTGGCCGCCCGCCCTTTTTTCCATTTTCACGACTGGCGTTTTTCTTTGCATAACTTTTAGACTTTCCGTTATAAGAATACAAAGACTCAATCCAAAAATTAAGATTTTTTATTTCCTGCTTAAGTTCATATTCAATATCATTCAATTCCCGACTATCAAACTGACTTTTACAATCTTCAAGCCGTTTATCAATAAGAGAAAGATTTTCTAACGCTTTATAAATGTTTTCAGTCTTTTTACTCATGATTCTGACGAGCCTGTTTTTTTACCAGAACCGCTCTTGTTCTTCTCAAACGATTTGTATTGTATCTTAAAATCATAGTTGGAAGAGAACTTAAAATAAAATTGATTATACAAGCAGGCAATGCCATACTCCACTTCAAATAAGAAGGATAAAAAAGAATCAAAAGAAAACCAAGCACTGCACCAGTATTATGACACCAAACGCCATAATTATTTTCAAGAATAAATCGTTCAATGTAAGCCACATCATTAGGATTCTGAACACTCTTCTTACTAAAATTAGTGAACATTCCCAACTCCAGAACATAATCCTTCCACTTTTTAATGCCTAGCTTTTCATAAAATCTGCACTCTTTTTTAGAAGGATCATGAAAATCCACCGTATAATCAAACCATTTTTCAGGCAAACATCTGCGAACAATAGTTGCACAAATACCATCAATTGCAATAACACCAACCGCCGCCAGCACAGAAGCAATAATTCCATACCATATTGAATAACCGTAAATCGGGCGATTAAAAATCAGATTAAAAATACAGATTAAAATATCTCCACCGATGATACCAATCATATATAAAACCATACAAAACCTCTGTTAAAGTTTACAACCCTTAAGATTTTTAATAAAGTACCCTTTCAGAAAAAAACAAATATTTAACAAAAACCACATAATTTTTTATTTCCCAAAGCTTTTTCCGTATTGTTTAGTACAATAATCAGAGATTTTCTAGATATAGCAAACCACCATATTTCGCTATATTTGAATTATGAAAGATACAACAAAAAACATGACTGAAGGCAGTCCTGTAAAATTAATCTTACTATTTTCAATTCCAATGCTTATCGGAAACCTTTTTCAACAGGTTTATAACATTGCCGACTCAATTATTGTTGGTCAGCTTATAGGTTCACAAGCATTAGCCGCCATTGGAGCCACCAGTTCCCTCACTTTTTTCTTTTTTGCTCTTTGCAACGGTTTTGGTAGCGGCGGCGGAGTAATTGTTTCACAAAGTTTTGGTCGCGGAGACACAAAAAATGTTAAAAACTGCATTGCCAACACAGGCTACATAATGATTTTACTTCCATTAATAGTAGGTTCTCTAGCCTTTATTCTGGCAAAACCCCTTTTACTTTTGCTAAAAACTCCCGAAGACATTTTTCACGATGCCTTAGTTTATATTCGTCTTATGGCAATAGGACTGTTTTTCGTTTCCATATACAACTATGTTTCTTCCATGATGCGTGCTCTTGGAGATTCAAAAACACCGCTTTACTTCTTGATTTTTTCTTGTATTTTGAACGCCGGACTAGACATTCTGTTTGTGTACACTTTTAAAATGGGCGTTTTTGGCGCAGGAGTTGCCACTTTAATTTCTCAATTTGTGTCCAATATTCTCTGCATTTTCTATGCCTTTAAGTTCAATCCATATTTTAAGCTTTCAAAGGAAGATTTACGCATTAACTCAACCGTTCTTGCCACCACAGTAAAACTTGGTCTTCCATTTTCACTACAATTCTCTATGATTGCCATTTCTTGTATGGCCCTGCAACGAGTAGTCAATTCCTTTGGTGCAGTTGCCATTGCAGCCTTTACCGCCACAGGTCGCGTTGAACAAGTAATTCATCAGCCTTATCAAACCTTAAGCGCCGCCCTTTCCACCTATTGCGGACAAAACTACGGAGCACAAAAACACCAGCGAGTAATCAAAGGATACCATCGCACAATGCTAATGATGGCAATTTTCACATTGCTTATGGTTCCAATCATCCAGATTTTTGGTGCCCAAATAACAAGCATTTTCGTAAAAGACCCAGAAGTTATACAAATGGGCGCTCGAGCTATGCAAATCACCAGCCTTTTCTACATTTTCCTTGGCATGATTTACATAATCCGCGGTGTTTTAAACGGACTTGGCGATGCCTTCTTTGCTATGCTTAACGGAATTGTCGAAGTTCTTGGCCGTTTTTTAGTTCCGCTCCCACTCACAATGATTCCAGCCATCGGTTTATGGGGAATCTGGTGGTCAGTAGGCATTGTGTGGTTTCTCAGTGGATTCACCGCATGGCTTCGTTATCTCTACAAAAGAAAGCAGTGCTTAAAATAAATAATCATAAGGGCGCATTTTTGCTTCCGCAAAAACCGGGGTGTTCCGTAATTCGCTAGCCGCTCACCGTCCTCGAAGTAAACTTCTGCGGTCGACACCTTCGGTGTTACTCCATACCCCTTGCGTTTTTAAATTATTTTAATACAGCAAAATGTGTGTTATAATTTATACTGTAATTATGGAAATGACTCTTATTTTAGATTATTCAATTAGAATTGCTGTCAGTCTACTTTGTGGTCTCCTTTTGGGCTTAGAACGAAAATTCCGCCATCACACGGTAGGAATAAAAACTCTCATTCTCATTTCCGTTTCCTCTACACTATTAAGCATTCTTTCTTACCACATGGCAAATATGGGTGTAAAAGGCGATCCAACTAGAATAGCGGCTGGCGTTGTAACAGGCATTGGCTTTTTAGGAGCAGGAACTATTCTAAAGCATGGCCTAGATGTTCGAGGATTAACTACAGCTGCACTTATTTTTACAACTTCTGCCATAGGACTTTCTTGTGGTGCAAAATTATATGAACCAGCTATCATAACATTACTTATTGCGGTAATTACTCTTACATTAATAGAAAAAATTGAACACAAAATCTTTTCTGTAGAAAAACGCAAAATAATTACCATTCAATTCGACAGTCTTGAAATAGATGAGTTGTCTATTGAAGAACTTATAAAACAGTATAACATTAAAATTAGCGATACAAATATCAATGTACTTGTTAAAGAAAAGCAAACAATTTTAAAATATGCAGTTCTTTACCCTCATTCAATAGATCAAGGAAAAATGGTCAACGATATTTCAAAACTGGAAAATATTTCTTCCATAACATTTACAGATAAATAAATTATCAGGTTAGGCCAAGTAATGCCCCAACCTGAACTCTCCCTAAAGTCATTTTCTTCACAGTAAACTTACATTGTTATTCTGTAACCGTAATTTTTATTTTTGAAGCAAAACTATAATTTATTCGAATATTATCTTTATATGTCCGTTTCATTTTTATTTTATATGTACCAGGTTTATTAAAGGTCAATTCCAGCTTACAGTATGGATATAATTCTTCTTCAGGGATATCTCCATCTTGATTTTGTTCTGGCCGAATAAAGTCTATTAATAAAATTTCTTCTCTATAGGGAACCTCTGTTCCTTCAACTACTTTTACTTCCATTCCATCCAACAATCCCATAAAGAATATTGCGTTTTTAAGCATTGGTATTTCTGGGTATTTCGCCGTTAATATTACTGGTTCATTTACCTTTACATCACTGCTTGATAATTCTAATTCTGCTTGTAATCCTGCTGTTTTATCAGGACCAAAAGCCTCTGGTGGGTCATAAATACAACTAGTAAAAAATATGCTAGCAGCGAATGTTAATAAGATTAAAAATAATACTGAATCCTTTTTCATAAAATCTCCCCTGAACTATTTTTTTACTAAAAGTTCAATTTTTTACATTTTCTCACAAAAAACAATCTCTAACAATATGTTATTTTTAAAATTAACCAAAGTATCACGAAAATAACCAAGGTGCAAAAATAATTTTAGCTAAAAATCTGTTTTGGAAAGTAATTGAAGAAACCGAATCTTGACCTTTTAATTTCTTGTGCCATAATTAACGATAGGAGTTTATGATGCATTTACAAAATAAAAATTACTTAACTATTATCATTCCCTCCATTGGGATTCTTTTTTTCTCCATCTGCATTTTTTTCTATATATCTCAAGGATTATCCTCATTACCATTTATAGATGTTCTTTTTTTTATCGCCGATAGTCTTTCTATTTTGGCATGCGTTCACCTTATCTTCTTCCCGAAAAAGACCATCATTTATGCTATTATTGCTACGATTTTTACAATTCTGCTTACTTTTAGCACAAGAATAGAACTGGAGATTTATTTTTGTTTTGTTTTGTGTATTGTTTCCTTTTGGAATCAAGGTTTTTATAATTCTCATACAAAAATCAAGAAAATCTCGACTATAATTGGCGGTCTAATAATTCTAATTATCAGATTTTTACTGCTTAAAATGGATTTTTTTTATAGAAACTGGTTTTTCTTCCCCATTTATATTATTGCGCTGTGCCTTTATCTTTTTGTTAAGAACTCTATCCGCTTCAATCAGATGAAAAAAGCTGAACTGAAAATTGAACTGTCTGATTATCCAGAAATAACCGACAGACAAAAAATGATTATTCCACTTCTTCTCCAAGGTGAAAAATACGATTATATTTCTCGCGTTATGTCCATTTCCACTTCTTCGGTAAAACGGGATGCTTCAGAAATCTATAAAACCTTTTTTTCCTCTGATAGAATTACCTTTGTTTCAAAATATTCCAACTACAGTTTTTTCGACAAAGGTATTCCCATTTTCATTCAAAAAAACACTAAGTGATTGTTTCCGCCAGGGAAATTGTTTCTGTTCAACTTTCTTGGCGGGAAACACAGTTATTCTGTAACAGTAAATTTTATATGTCTACCGGCATTTAGACTGTAATAAAACTCAGGTTTATAAGTTCCAGTAATTCTAAAATCATAAATGCTAGCCTTTAGAAATTTCAATTCTAAATTACAGTACGGTAAAAAAGTTTCTGTTTCTTTATCTTCTAAATCTGGTCTTACAAAATCTATAAAAATTACATCTTCCATATCAGTTGGAATAACCGTTCCTTCCAATACTTTTATTTCTACATTTTCAATTAGAGGAATGGCATATATCTTGTCGGAATCCATATTTTTGCTGGAATATTCAATACGAAATTGAATCGTTTCATTCACAGTTAAATTTGTTTTATCCGGATAAAAATACAGAGTTTTGTAATTCAGCGGAACGATTTGTTCTAAAGGGCATCCACTAAAAAACAGAGCTGTTATACAGAATATTACTATACTACATGTGATTCTTCTTAAAGGCATATACTTACTCCTCAAACATTTCATGTAATTCAACTTGTTTCCGCCAAGAAAAAAATATTAATCTCATTTTTCCTTGGCAGAAGATGGACTATTCTGTAACGTTGATATCGATATTATTAGGACTATCAGATTTTATAAAGAAATCCTGCTTATTACTTGGAAATAAACTTATTTGATAAATTCCAGATTCCATAAATAATACTTCTAATTTACAGTATGGGTATAAATCTTTTTCTAATGTTTCAATTGTAGTTTCATTATCAGGTCGTACGAAATCAATAAAAATAATGTTTTCTACATTCTGTGTAAGCTCTGTTCCTTCTAGGATATTTATTACAACATTTTCTTGTAGTTGTAATGCGAAAATCTTATCATCTCTCATAAATGTACTAGGATATCTAACTATAACTTCCGTTGGCTCATTTTTCTTCACTTCGTCATTCATTACTTCAAATTGTAATTTTATAGGGCCAGGGAAATTTATAGATTCCATTGGACATCCAAGAAAACAATAAACACTTAAAGAAACAAATATTAAAAAAGGAATAAATCGTTTTAATTTCATAATTATTCCTCAAACATTTCATGTAATTCAACTTGTTCTTTATCATTCAAGTTGTATTCTTCTATAAATGCTATTATAAACTGGTCTTTAGATTTTACTTTGTAGTTCGTATAAATCTTAAAAATCTGGTTTATAGTATATCCTGCATCAACCATTTTATAATACGATTGATTATAAAAAAAAGAATAATGTTGTACACTTGGATCTTGTAAATAATCTAAATATTTTCTATAAGTTTTCACATCTTTATACAATTTATACATCAAATAATCTTCCATAAAATATCCCCAGGATTCTATATGACATACCAGCTGACTCTTTCCATCCTACTACCACTTTTACAAACACATTTCTTTTCATAAATCTCCCCTGGGCATTTTGGATTTTCGTCCGTAAAGTTTTTATTGTTACCCCTATTCTTACATAGAAAAAATGTTTTAACAACCTGTTATTTTTAGAATTAACCAAAGTATCACATAAAATGACCAAAGTAATACGGAATTAACCATGGTGCAAAAGAAACTCAAGTTAAATTAAATGGCGCTATCTTAGCCATTTAATTTAAACCTTCGATTTTTTACAAGAAAATCATTCTACTAAAGAAATCATCATTCTTGACCTTTTTGTATTTTCTGAGATAATTGAAACGAGGAGAGTCTAATGCATTTAAAAATCAAGAACAAGTTTAATTTTGTCATTCCTAACTTTGGGATTTTATTTTTTTCGGCAAATATTTTTTTCTATATTTCTAGCGGAATAACTACTCTGTCTGTTCTTGACATTCTTTTTTTTCTTGCAGATATTTTTGCTATTTTCGCCTGTTTTCATCTTATGCTTTTTCCAAAGAAAACCATAATCTATGCAGTATTGTCTACAGTTTTTACAATTCTGCTTACCTTTAGCAAAAGGCCTGAGCTGGAAATATATTTTTGTTTTGTTTTATGCATCGTTTCTTTCTGGAACCAAGGCTTCTATTCCTCTAACCTAAAAATCAAAAAAATTACAACCATAATAGGTGGCTTTGTTATTCTTCTTATCCGCATTATTTTGCTTAGAACCGATTTTCTCTATAGAAACTGGCAGCTTTGCCCCATTTATATTATTGCGCTGTGCCTTTATCTTTTTGTTAAGAACTCTATCCGCTTCAATCAGATGAAAAAAGCTGAACTGAAAATTGAACTGTCTGATTATCCAGAAATAACCGACAGACAAAAAATGATTATTCCACTTCTTCTCCAAGGTGAAAAATACGATTATATTTCTCGCGTTATGTCCATTTCCACTTCTTCGGTAAAACGGGATGCTTCAGAAATCTATAAAACCTTTTTTTCCTCTGATAGAATTACCTTTGTTTCAAAATATTCCAACTACAGTTTTTTCGACAAAGGTATTCCCATTTTCATTCAAAAAAACACTAAGTGATTGTTTCCGCCAGGGAAATTGTTTCTGTTCAACTTTCTTGGCGGGAAACACAGTTATTCTGTAACAGTAAATTTTATATGTCTACCGGCATTTAGACTGTAATAAAACTCAGGTTTATAAGTTCCAGTAATTCTAAAATCATAAATGCTAGCCTTTAGAAATTTCAATTCTAAATTACAGTACGGTAAAAAAGTTTCTGTTTCTTTATCTTCTAAATCTGGTCTTACAAAATCTATAAAAATTACATCTTCCATATCAGTTGGAATAACCGTTCCTTCCAATACTTTTATTTCTGCATTTTCAATTAGAGGAATGGCAAATATTTTGTCGGGAATCAAGTTTTCATTGAAATATTCAATACGAAATTGAATTGTTTCATTTACTGTTAAATCAGTTTTATCTGGATATAAATACAGAGTTTTTTTCGCCGCTGAATACTTATCAACGTAAAGAAGAGGACATCCTGTAAAAAATATAGCTGTCATACAGAATATTACTATACTACATGTGATTCTTCTTAAAGGCATATACTTACTCCTAAAACATTTCGTGTAATTCAACTTGTTCTTTATCATTCAAGTTGTATTCTTTTATAAATGTAGTTATAAACTGGTCTTTGGTTTTTACTTTGTAGTTTGTATAAATCTTAAAAATCTGGTTTATAGAATACCCCGACTCTATCATTTTATAATACGATTGATTATAAAAGAATGAAAAATGTTCTACATTTGGATCTTGTAAATAATCTAGGTAGTTTTTTACTGTATTCATATTTTTATAATGCCTATTCATCAAATAATCTTCCATAAAATATCCCCAGGATTCTATATGACATACCAGCTGACTCTTTCCTTCATTGTAGCAGTTTTTATTTGGATTCTGCCCTTTTAGAATCTGTGAACACCAACCTAAAACCATTTCAGAATACTCTTTTCCCCAGTATGCATTTTTATGAAAAAATCCTAGACTTTCATAATGGGATGCGTGGGCCATCTCGTGGAATGTAACTGAAAAAGCTATTTCCGTGCTAGTTTTTTCAATTTCATCTTCATCTATATAATTCTTACACCCAATTATCAAATCTGGAAGATATGAACACAATAAATCAGTTGTTACAGCTCCAGTAAAGACTCCTCCTTTGCATAGGCCTATGAAAATAGCTATTAAATCTGCCGTATCACCAATAATATTATCTCCCATCAATGTAATTCCACTAGAATCATTGGGATTCATCCAAATCCTAAGTTTTTGAGGTTGGGTTACGCCAATGTCCGATTCACGGATATATCTTCTATATAACTCTGCTGCCCTAAAAATTGTGGCATATTTGTGAGCATCTGTGCCTTTTTTTATTTTTATGTTGTTTCCTTTCAAATCTCCAACATTCTTATGTCCCTGAGTGTAGTAGCTTGTAGAAATATTTCCCGAATGCATAACATCCTCATTATCGTTCTCGAACCACACCGTAACCAGTGCATTGTTCTGAAACAGTGTACTGAACTTTACGCTGAAACTGTATTTTCCATTGCTGTCTGTATATTCACTGTGGGTAAAGCACCACTGAGTAATAGTTACCCTTACATTTGGTACCGGTTTATAATCCTTTTCCACCTCATCATAAACATATACATATCCGCTTGGATTTACTCTTTTCCAGTTGTTCCACAAAAGACGCGCATTTTCTGTTTCTTCGGGAGCTTCTTCTCCCTCTTCCATGGAATTAAGTTCTTCAAGGGCTTCTTCATCCAAATACATTTCATCAAGGATTTCAACCTCGTAATCTGCTGAATCAAATGAATCCACAATTTCTACTGGCAATGTATAATAATACCACGGCGAATGGTTTTCATCACCCAGGTTTTCAGAGTATTCACTTCCACCCTGAATTACTTCTACATCGTATGGAATAACATTCAAATCCCCGCAGACCGACTTGATATATTCTATTCCTTCAAGAACATTTGTCCGCACTCTAAAATAATAATAGTTGGCTTCAACATCCTGTTCTGCCTGCCGGTTTTTCATTGAAAAGGGATTTTCTATTTTTCTGCCAACCTGGATTTCATTTTCATCTCTTGCCAAACTTGTGTCACTGTGACTAATTTGTTCACCAGAACAATTTCCATTTACATTTTGCTTGCACGAAGCTGCAAAAAGAACCATTAAACCTGTAGTACATCCTACTACCACTTTTACAAACATATTTCTTTTCATAAATCTCCCCTGGGCATTTTGGATTTTCGCCCGTAAAGTTTTTATTGTTACCCCTATTCTTACATAGAAAAAATATTCTAACAACCTGTTATTTTTAGAATTAACCAAAGTATCACATAAAATGACCAAAGTAATACGGAATTAACCATGGTGCAAAAGAAACTCAAGTTAAATTAAATGGCGCTATCTTAGCCATTTAATTTAAACCTTCGATTTTTTACAAGAAAATCATTCGTAACTATTCAGCACCTAAAATCCCAGGCATAATGCAGGAGTTCCAGCAAAGGC
>JAKSTL010000042.1 GCA_024402595.1 Treponema sp.
TTATTGAAATTGAACTTGGTGATAAACGCAAAGCAAAAATCAAGGAAGGTTTTGATTGGGAAGAACGAGTAATGTATGACGGCAAATTAATTACAATCAAAGAGTTTGCAGATATCCTCGTAGATAAAAATACACTTCCAAAGTTTTTTACTGACGAAGAAGATTTAAGAAAACAGTGGCAGAATCCTGAAACTCGATTGTCTTTACTTGAGAAGATGGATCATGATGGCTTCTCTCTTGATAAGCTGCTTAAAGTTCAGGAAATGTTGAATTACGAAAAATGTGACCTTCTTGATGTTCTTGAATATCTTGCATATCACACAACACCAATTGAACGCCAGCAGCGAGTTGCAATGGTTAAACCTAGTATAGCAGCTGGACTTAATCCTAAACAGACTGAATTTGTTAGTTTCGTTTTAGATCAATATGTGCAGCAAGGGTACAGCGAACTTTCAATGGAAAATCTTCCAGAACTTATTAAACTTAAGTATGGAACTATAAATGATGCAAAAGTTGAACTTGGTTCTTTAGGCGAAATCAACAAAGTATTTGTTGGATTTCAGAAAGAATTGTATGCAGCATAGGATAACAAAATAGATATGATGGAATATCACTCTTGATAATCTTTTTTTGCTTTTCTCTTCTCATTCCCTAGACATTCTCAATTTTTCATTTTTTTTTCCGATCTTGGATTTTATTATTATACTTAAACAGAGGTATTTTATGGATATAATGACAATAATGGAAAGTCGCCACAGTGTACGCCAATATGTTGATAAACCAATCGAAAGCGACAAACGAGATGTTCTAAACAAAATGATTCAAGAATTTAACACTGCCGCCAACCTGAACATACAGATTTTTTATGATGAACCTAACTGCTTCAACAGTTTACTTGCTCATTATGGAAAGTTTTCTGGTGTAAGCAATTATATTTGTATGGTGGGACCCAAATCTGTAGATTTAGACGAAAAAGTTGGTTACTACGGAGAAAAGCTTGTTCTTAAAGCCCAGGAACTTGGTCTTAACACCTGCTGGGTTGCTTCTACTCACGGAAAATCTGCCGCAAAAATTGAAAAAGGTCAAAAACAAGCTATTATTATTTCTCTAGGTTATGGTGCAAATCAAGGGCATGTCCACAAAAACAAAGAAAACCTGGCTCAACTTTCCAATGATAATCCAGAATGGTATAAAACAGGAGTAAAAGCCGCTCTTCTCGCCCCAACTGCCATAAATCAGCAAAAGTTTTTCATAGAACGAAACGGCGAAGAAATAACCATTACTGCAAAATCTGGACCTTGCGCTAAAATAGATTTAGGCATTGTAAAATGTCACTTTGAAATGGCTAGCGGACATAAAGTTCTCTAAATGCCCCACGGCGTTGTTTCAACAATTGAGGATTTACCAAAACCGCTTGTCTGCGCAAACTTGTATATAAGAGGCTGTCCAAAGTGCCCTTCATAATCTCTACTTATTCCACTAATTTTATAATAGCAATGTTCCGCGCCCATAGTTTTTTTTGTAAGTTCGTTGCAGAAAAATGCCGCATCCATCCAATTCACATTTTCCACAGGCTTTTTAGCATCCACCAATTTACTAGGATTTTCTCCAATCACGGCTTCATAAATCTCTTGTGTAATTTCAAACTTACTAATTGAATATGAATAAATATCCCGCTCTCCAGAAGTTCCAGCAAAATCATCCAGAGTAACCATTTTTCCACTAGGAATAATATTTTAGCCGCTTTAATGCTTTTATCAATCATTTTTTATGCCATTGTATAGCTTTCAAACAACTTTTTCATTTTATGTACAACTTCATTTGTATCACCTTCTTTTACCACATAATCATATTTTCCGGGAATTGTTCCAAAGGTCACAACTTTTTCGGGCTTAATTCTTCGTTTTAATAATTCAATCATATTTTCTTTTGACGCATATTGATTGAAGATTTTTATATAACTATAACCCTGATAATCATTTGAAGGATAAGTCAAAACTTTAAAATTGTCTGGAATCTTTTCTTGCAAAAGCAGGTTGTTAATTTTTTCAATGGAATCAGAATTATAAAAAAGCATAAAATAAACCACATTTTCTTCGGCGGGCAAAGGTCTGTTTATGTAATTTCTATATGGAGATTTTCGCAAATCATTTAAAAATCCTGACTGAATCTCATCAAAATCCAGTTCGGCGCTACGGTTATAATAAATGAGCAAAGTATCATCAACTACCACATTAGCAAAATACAAAATGCCGTTTTTATCTAAAAGTTCTGCAATTTTTGTGGCATCAGTTCTGTCAATTTCAATTTTCTCAAGATACCGTTTTTGCTGAGTATCGTACAAAACACCACCATTCATTGCAATCACTGGAAGATTAAGTTTTATATCTGCCATTGGTTCAATTATACTCGCTGGAGGACGCATAGTAGATAAAGTAAAGTTCAATCCTTCTTCAATCATTCTGTTCAGTTCAACTTTGCAATAATCATTCAAGTGATAATGTGAGTCTAAAAGTGTATCATCAAGGCCAGAAATAAAAAGGATTTCCTTGTGCTGTTTGCGTGGAAGATGAAAAAGATTTACTGCAACACCAATAAAGATTCCCACCATTGTATCAATCACGCGGTTTAGAGTAAAAATAAAAGGATTATTATCTGCTCCATGAATTACAACAATACTTAAAAAAACGACACAGGAAAAATAAGAAGCATTTTTTTTGTTGAGAATTACAGTTGCATACAAAACAAAAATTATTCCAATTGATGTGATTAAGCCTTTTGTAAGATAAAGCGTCAGTTCATTTACAGGCCACCCAGCATTACGAATCAGCATAAACAAAAGAAGAACAACAAGTCCAAATCCTGCACCAATAAAAGTTCCCACAATTCGCTGATACGCATTTTGCTTTGTAGTAGAAATATAAGACTGAATACACCACAAAACCGAAAGCTGACTATAAAACACTATGCCGTTTTCACCTCTGAAATAATTAAATAAATAACAAAGAAAAACCGCCACAGCCGACTTTATGATTCTAAGCCCTATTTTTGGAATCTGCTTCATTTTCTATTCGACTTCAATCAGTTTAAAAACATTTGTACTGGCATAAGTAAGCGGTTCGTTGTGAATAAAAAACACTTTTGATTTTACAGGCGCATACAAAGTTTCAAGAATCTCTCCATCATAAGAGTTTACAATGTGAGCCAAAGGTGTGCCTTCTTCCACTGCATCGCCAGCTTTTACCAAAGATTCAAAAATGCCAGATTTTGCAGTCTGAACGCTAACCATTTCTGTATCAAGGATAACTTCACTTTCTTTCCTTTTAGAATCATGATATTTTACAAAACCAAGACCACTGCAGAATTTTAAAACCGAAAGAACAATCTGTCCCGCACTTTGAGAATCAATTCTCGAAGTTGTAGAAGAATAAAGACTATAGGCTTTTGTGTCCCAAACCTGCCAGTTGTAATTTAAGGTTGCAGTATCATAAGGGCGCACAACTCGTTTTACAACATAAGGAAGTCCAAAAAGTTTTGCAGTTTCCACATCGGAATAGCCTTCATCCATAAAACGCACATGAGGAATGAAATCGCCTGGCATATAAAAAGATGTAAACTGTATTCCATATTCATAATCTTTGATTGCCTTAAAAACTCCATCCGCAATTCTCTGTGTTGTTTCACCAAGGTTGTAGCCTGGAAACATTCGGTTGATGTCTGTGTTGTCGATTGTCCAGAATCGTTTTTGAATATTCATTGAATATGGATTGCAGGAAGGAATAATAAGGATTTTATGACCAGGAATGATTCTACCATCTTCTTCCAGCTGTTTGAACTTTTTTACAAGGTTTGAACAACAGTAAAGCTGCTGAACTTCATTTCCACGCATTGTTCCAACAATACAAAGTGATTCCTTTCCTTCGCCAAACTCATAGCCGGTTACACGAAGATTATCTCGGTAAAGGCCTTTAAGTTCATATATGATTTTCTTTTTCATTTTTAGCTCCTGAGGTCATTGAGCCTGTCGAAATGACCGCTTTGATGCTGGTGGTTTCGACAAGCTCAACCACCGATTAATTCAAAACCTCTTCTCTCAAAAGTCTTCCAATCAAAGAACCTTCATCTACAATTGGGTAATCGCGGATTGTAAAAAGAATGCCGTTCACTGGGCTGTAAATGTCATCAAGAACTGTCCCCGAAAGTGGATCTATAATCTGTCCAATCAAGTCGCCTTTTTTTAATTTCTGCCAATGCTTTACTGATGGAACAAAAAGACCACCGGTTGAAGCGTTTAAAAAGCAAACATCATTCGGATTTCTTGAAACGATTGGTTTACGAACTTCGGATGTTTTTCCATTCCAAATGCCCATTTCTTTCATCAGATTTAAAATGCCGTCTACCAATTGGTCGCCATAAGACTTTGTGATTCGCATACCAACACCCATTTCCACAACTAAACAAGGAGTTCCTGTGCTATTCAAACTATAGGCAAAGGTTGCTTCAAGAACAGTGCTTGCTCCGTGAACCCAAATAAAATCTACATTTGATTTTTCTGCAATTGGCACCAACTCTTTTTCGTTCAGTTCATTTATACGGATTTGAGGGATTTCTGTAAGATAAATATTGCTGGCGTGAATATCTATTACCAAATCTGAGCCGGAAACATCTTTTACAATTTCAGCTGCAAGATATTCAGTCATATTGCCATCTACATTTCCTGGGAAGAGACGGTTCATATCCAAATCAAAAGCGGGGATTCCTCGTTCAATAGAATCAATTCCCAATGGATTCATTGCAGGATAAATGTCCACAATTCCTTTTAGACTTTCAAAATCTGCGTTTATGCGGCGCTGAAGTTCATAACATACATACTGACCTTCAAGTTCATCTCCGTGAATACCGGTTACAATGCTGATTCTTTTCATTCCTTCCGTCACTTTTGAAGGAACAATTCTGTTTTTCTTTATTTCCAAAACTTCATCGACTGGAAGAATTACTTTTGCAATTGTGCTTATCATACAAATCCCTTTTTCAAATAATTTGAACCCTGCCCTCTGTCGGTAACACTAAGGAAAGTTTCCAGCTTCTGGTCTCCGCCACCGTGCATTACGCCGCGGTTTATCTGGCACTCACTGGCATCGCGTCCAACTCCGATTTTTATATAGCTTTCAAGATTATCTGTGTTATTACATGGATCAACGCCATACCATTTTCCGTTGCAGGCTACTTCTACCCAGGCATGAGTTGCTCCTTCTCCGGTTAAGAATCCTGTTACATAGCGGGCTGAACATCCAGCAAGATGAAGAAGCGAAATCAGGATATGTGCAAAATCCTGGCAGACACCCCTTCCTTTTTCAAAAGCTTCTTCTGCAGAAGTTTTTACATCTGTAATGTTTTTTTCATAAACAAAATCAGAATTAAGACGATTCATAATCAACTTTGCTTTTTCAAGGTCTGAAGTAACTGCAGAAAGATTCAATTCCTGTTCAAGCCTTTTATAATAAGAAGAGATTTCTTTCCCTGCCGCATTCATCTTTGTTCCGTGACGGAAAATCATCAGTTCATTTTCTTCTACGACTTCTTCATAATCAGTTAAGCCACAAACTGCATCGCCTGTAATATGAAACTTAAACATCTTGTGAGGGAGCGGATTGCATCCCCAGATGTATTTGTTTCCGTGACAGTCGGTGCCATATTCAGGTTTTGATTCAGGAATCATTTTTATTTCCACATTCTGAATTTTCTGTCTGGCACTGTCCTGAGGAATTGCCTTAATTGTGTAATAACATCTTTGAACATCAGTTTCATAACTGATTATAAATGAGTAATCGAATTTTAAGTTTTTCATTTTGTTACCCCCGATTATTCTTCTAGCAGAAAATTGCTTCCACTGCCTGAACTACACCATAGAAATCAACTTCCGAGCTGTTAACCATTTCCTTAATTTTTATAAGGTTATCAACATCATAAGAAAGTCCGCTGTGTTCAACACGAGGAATCATTCTGTTTACTTCGCGAATCAGTTCTTTTCCGCCGGCTCCAAGACGAGCATACAAATCAATTCGTTCTATGCGTTTACCAGCTTTGATAATATTACGGATCCTTTCATCATCAATTACATCATCTGCCACACCCCAGAATGCCAGCAAATAATCCAGAACCTTCTGAAGTTCAATTAAAGGAGATTCACTAACCCTTGCCTTTTGCATTTCGTAAATTGCAAGCTGAATATAAGAAAGTGTTTCAGACCCAATGCTTTCGCGCAACACAATGGCATTGTCGTAAGCTCGTGTTAAATTACTGATAATTGAGTCCGGATTGTTTTCGTCAAAAGGATAATCTTTATTGAAATTTTCCATAGAGCCGTAAACATCAGGAATATCAATCATCTTGCAGAATTCCCCATAAGTTTCGGGAATTCCGTCAATCATTGAATCAAAGCTCTGGCCAAACATTTTGATTGTTGTGTTTACCCGCTCTGTATATCTTCCTAACCAATATAATCTGTCTGCCTGTTCTACTGAGATAATACCCATGTGTCTTTAAAACCTCCGCCCTGTGAAGAATTTACAATAAATGAATCTGGATTTCGTGAAAAACGAGTAAGTCCGCTTTTCCAAACCAAAGGTTCATCTGCCATCAAAACAAAAGCTCTTAAATCTGCTTTGCGAGGAACCGATTCCCCATTTTCCATAATGTCTAAATCTTGAAAATCAATTACTTCCTGAGCAATAAATCGTCTTGGTTCAGCTTTCAAAAGATTGATGAAATTTTCCTTCTGCTCTTTAGTCATTTTGTTTCCAAATACAACGCCATAACCACCAGCTTCTGCAACATCCTTTAAAACAAGAGAATCAAATTTATCAAGAACATACTTCATATCCTCTTCGTAGAATGGAAGATAAGTTGGAGCATTATTCAAAATTGGTTCTTCACCAAGATAATACTTAACCATTTTTGGGACGAAATAATAAATTCCCTTGTCGTCAGCAACCCCGTTTCCTGGAGCATTCAACAAAGCCACATTTCCTTTTCTAAAAACATCATAAATGTGAGGAATGCCAATCAAACTTTCCGGATTAAAATTCATTGGATCCAAATATTCATCAGAAATTCGGCGGTAAACTGCACCTACTCTTTCGTGTTTTCCGCTGGCAGTTATAAAATAAAGCTTGTCATCTTCTACAATAAGCTCTGAACCGTTTACCAGATGAGCACCAGTTTGTTCTGCAAGATATGAATGTTCAAAATAAGCGGCATTAAATCTTCCCGGAGTTAAAATAACTGTGTGCCCGCCTGCATTTACATTGTCCATCGTTCGGCGCAAAAGGGAAGCATAGTTTCTGTTATCTTCAAGCTTTGCATTTTGGAAAGTTTTAGGACTGGAACGACGACACAAATCACGGGCAATCATTGGGTAAGAAGCACCAGAAGGAACCCGAAGATTGTCTTCCAAAATGTACCATTGATTGTCTTTTCCCTTAACAAGATCAATTCCAGAAATATGAGAAAAAATGCCTTTAGGAGGAACAACACCTTCGCATTCCACCATGTAACCGCTAGAGGCAAAAATAAAATCTTCAGGAACAACCTTATCTTTTACAATTCGTTTTTCACCGTAAATATCTTTTAAAAACAGATTAAGAGCCACAACTCGCTGCTTAAGACCTTTTTCAAGATAATCAAACTCGTCCTTTTCAATAATGCGTGGAATCGCATCAAATGGAAAAAGTTGCTCCCTGAACACATTATTCTTATAAATACCAAACTTAACACCATATCTGGCTAGAAGTTCATTTACTGTGTCTGTGTGATTTAATAAATCCATGGTTTCCATAGGCATCTCCAAAAAACAAAAGGCGCTCCGATTCGTATAATCTGAATCAGAACGCCTTCGCTCAAAAAAAAACAGGGTTTTGCCATTTACAGACAAAACCCCTTTGCTTTTGCGAATATATATATAATATTAACCAATTTCTGTCAAGGTTATAACTTATTTATCTTCCAAAAATCCATTTTTATTCCAGCGCAAAACCGTTTTATAACCAAGTTTTTTATACCACGGACCAACCCCAGTATAGTGAATAAGGCTTAAATCGTATCCTTCCGCCTTTAAAATGGCAGTTCCTTTTTTTACCATAGTCAAACCAAGACCTCTGTTACGAAACTCTGGCAAAGTCCCTACACAACCAGGCCCAGCTACCTTAATTTTCTTTCCATCTATTTCATGAGTACCCATATCTTCCAAAATACAGAAACACGCAATCTGATTATCAACAAAACCACAAAAAGCCCGTTCCCCGTTATAATATTGCACCCAGCCTTCATCCACCAAGGCAACAGTTTTTCTCAAAACATCAATAGGCCCATCATAAAATCCAAAAGTTACATTTTCAGGAAAATACTTCGAATAAATATTCTCATCAAACTCCGCCAAGGAAAGCACCAATTCTTCACAAACCTTGTCTTCTGGGAAAGTCTTAAGATATTCCTGCTTAAAAAAATCTGGATAAATGTTGTTAAATAAACTTGCAAAATCAATCATAAATTGCCTCCAAAAAAATTAAATATCCCCCGTCAACAAAACAGCGCGACAAGGAGAACCATCAGTATCTGTAAGATTCAAAGGCGCACAGTTCAAAAAATAAGAACCATCTGGCACCTTTTCAAGCCTAATTCCTTCCAGCAAAACAACTTCTGCTCCCAATAAAACCAAATGAACCTCTTTTGGCGCATTTTCTGGCCCCACCGTCTGCGATTCATTTCCTACAAGAAATATTTTTTCTTCTGCAAAAACCTTTGCCGCTTCCAAAGTGACCGTTGCTTTTCCTTTTATAAGAATGCGTTTATCAGAACCATTTCCACATTTTTTTGCCCTTTCCAAAATAGCTTTTGCATCTTCCGCCGTAACATCCCCATCATGACTTTCTACATAAGCCGGGCCAATAAACTTTTCAAGAGGAACCTTGTCTATGCCTTTTCCTTCATTCAAAAAATGATAAGGTGCATCCACATGAGTTCCGTTATGAGCGCACATAGAAAATCCAGTAAGATTACAAATATCCCCGTTTTCAATTCTTAACATCACCTTTTTTTCTGGTAAAGGATCTCCAGGGAAAACATTGCATTCAAAAAGCGGTTGAGTTATATCGTAAATCAACTTAATCTCCATAAAAGAAAGAATCTATAATAATTATGCTTCGTAAAATTAAAAACCGCAAGATTTTTCATTTCGATGATTTATATCATTTCAGTTGATTTATATCATCTCATCAGTTTTCTCCAAAAGCTGCCTGTAGATTTTTAAATAAAAAAAAATTATGCTTATTACCAATTTAAAATAATTCTTAAGGACCATTTACTATTATGAAAATCGAAGGACCATGGGCTCTCGTAATCTGCGCTTTAGGCTGGAGTTTAGCCGGCGTTTTTATAAAATATGTAGAAATCAATTCTTTTGCAATGGCAGGATTAAGAAGCCTTTTCGCCTTTATTACAATTGCAGCACTTTCAAAAAGATTTCCCCGTTTTTACATCAAAACAACCAACGAAAACAATCAGACCGTGGTAGATAAAAAACGCACTTTATATATGTGGTTAGCCGCCCTTGCCTATGCTTCAACTATGATTATGTTCTGCATAAGCAACAAATTAACTTACGCCGCAAATGCCGTGCTCCTCCAATATACAAACCCTGCATGGATAATCATTCTTGGCCCATTCCTTCTTGGCGAAAAGAACTCCAAATTAGATTATTTTGCAATCATTGGAATTATAATTGGAATGCTTTTATTCTTTGCCGACAATCTTTTTGGCGCCCAATCCAACGAGTTCGCAGATACCGTAGTTTTAGGAAACATCATAGCGCTAATTTCGGGCATAACCTTTGGTCTCACAACCATTCTTCAGCGAAAACAGCAAATGCTTCAGGACAAAAATACATCCAATGCAGAATCGTCTAGTTCAGAATCACCCAATTCTAAAGCGTCCAGTTCCAACACCTCCAGCGACTCTTTTATGATTGCGCAAATAATCACCTGTCTATTCGGTCTACCCTTTATGTTCCTCAAAGGAAACGGCATTCCCGATTTACACTCAACCTTGTTTTTAATCCTTTTAGGCGTTTTGCAAATGGGTATTCCAAACATAATGTATGCAATTGGCATTAAAAAAGTTCGTGCCCTTTCCGCATCCTTAATCACCATGATTGAACCTTTAATGAATCCTATCTGGGTTTTGATTTTTGTACACGAAATACCAAGCTGGACCTGCATTCTCGGCGGTTTAATCATTCTTGGCTGCATTTTAGGACGAGAAACAATAAATATCGCTAAAGACTAGTTATAATTTTACAGAAACTGACAATATTCTTGTTTTTCCAAACTTAAATCTGTATGCTTATTAATATAAATATGGGAGAAATTATTATGAGCGGAAAAATTGCACCACTACCACCAATGGGTTGGAATTCCTGGAACACCTTTGGATGGAATATTAACGAAGAATTAATTAAAACCACAGCTGATTTTTTTGTAGAAAGTGGATTAAAAGACGCCGGATACGAATACATTGTTATTGATGATTGCTGGGCAGAAAAAGAACGAGATGCAGAAGGTCACCTTGTTCCTGACCATACAAAGTTTCCTAGTGGAATGAAAGCACTTTCTGATTACATTCATTCCAAAGGTTTAAAATTTGGTATGTATTCTTGCGCTGGAA
This sequence comes from Treponema sp., assembly GCA_024402595.1. Classification (GTDB taxonomy): domain Bacteria; phylum Spirochaetota; class Spirochaetia; order Treponematales; family Treponemataceae; genus Treponema_D. Next base: position 10,720 of record JAKSTL010000042.1, read on the forward strand.
CCCACACTTGTGCAGGCTATCCGGGCAGTTTTGAACACGAGTTTGAAGATGCCGCAACTTTTGCCAGCTGGGGCGTAGATTATCTTAAATACGATTATTGTTACAAACCAATTAGTGCCAACGGACCAATCCTTTATAAACGAATGGGCATGGCATTAAGAAATTGTGGCCGCGATATTGTTTTTTCTGCATGTAACTGGGGAAACGATGATGTTGCAACTTGGATTCGCGAAAGTGGTGCAAATCTTTACCGCTCAACTGGCGACATTCAGGATAACTGGAATTCCATTGTAAATATTGTAAAAGGTCAGATTGGAAAAGAAGCCTACAGCGCACCATACTGTTTTAATGATATGGATATGCTTGTTGTGGGAATGCACGGCGTTGGCGACAACAAAGAAGTTCTTGGTACATCCATCGGTGGCTGCAATGATACAGAATATGAAACTCATTTTGCACTTTGGGCACTTATGAACTCTCCACTAATGATTGGCTGCGATGTTCGAAAAATGTCCGACAAAGCCAAATCAATTTTAATGAACAAAGACATAATTGCCATAAATCAAGATCCAGAATGCCGTGGTCCATATTGCGTTCGTCAGTTCAACAACCCAGAAAATGTTTTTGCCCTTGTACGCCCACTAACCGGTGGAGATTACGCCATTGGAATGTTCAACCTTTTAGACAAAGCCTGGGAAATGTCCCTTCAATTCTATGATATAGGATTAACCTACGCTTCTGGTTACGCCCTAGAATTGTACGACTGCTATGAACACAAAAGCTTAGGCCTTTTTAACGAACGAGCATCTTTCCGCCTTGAATCTCATGGTTCCAAAGTGTTCCGCGCAAAACTTGTAAAACGATAATTCCCATAATGAATTATACAAACTGCAAAAAATGCAATGCACCTCTCTTTGCCGACGACATGGCCATCTACATGAAGTTGGTAAACCGAGGTGCCGATGAATTCTTATGCATAGACTGCCTGGCCCAGTTCTTCAATTGTACTCGTACAGACATAGAAAAACTCATAGAATACTACAGAAAAACCGGCAATTGTGGCTTATTTAAATAAACTATCAGCTAAAAACCAAGCCACAATAAATCAGTTTTACAGCCTTTTTACAAACTCCTCAATCTGTTCAATATTTTCCGCAAAACAAACCTTACACAGATCTTTTTCCTTCATAAATCCCACTTCAATCATTTTCAAAAACATCTGCTTCAACGGCTCATAAAACCCATTTTTATTAAAAAACACAGCCTTTTTATCCATTACACCAATCTTCGTAAGCGTTACAGCCTCCGAAATTTCATCCAAAGTCCCAATTCCACCAGGTAAAGCAACAAAAACATCCGCCATTTTCAGCATTGTTGCCTTTCGTTCACTCATATTTTTAGTTTTTATAACTTCATCACAATAAGGCTGCGGTCTATCGGCAATAAATGGAACATCAAATGGAACCACGCCAACCACCTTAGCTCCATTTTCCTTTGCTTCTCTAGACACTTCTCCCATCAGTCCAGCCGTTCCACCGCCATAAACCAAATCATATCCGCTTTTACCAATCCATTGCCCCACCTCCTGAGCCCCAGCCACATAATTCTCATTGCCTTTTTCCGAACCACAATAAACCGCCACCGTCATTTCAAAACTCCAAAACTAAAAATTATCATCCCATTTTCCAACATTTTTAGTCATTTTTCTAGCAGTCAATTACTATAGAAGGGGAACGCCTTCCCCTGTCTCCAGCCTGCTTCGCAGTCTTCCGCCACCCCTTCGCCTAGGGGGACCGCAACCAGTTGCTCACCCCCTAAAACCCCCGCCCGCAATCAAATGGGGATGTCCAAAAAGTTCGCATCATAGCGTCATCCTGAACTAGTTTCAGGATCTCACACTAAATCTAGTGGGAGTCTGAATAACTTCAGAACTGAATCAAGTTCAGCATGACAAATACTTGTTAGACAGCCCCTTTATGTTTTCTTAAATAATCCTTCAAAACCACAACCACAATATCATTCTCACTTTCTACAAAACTTTCTACATACTTTTCAACAAAGTCTCTTCGCTCACAATCATCATCCCAAAGCCTCTGTTTATAAGCTTTACAAAAAGCCATCCATTCCTTCTCGGTAATGTTTCCCGCTTTAAATTGTTTTTTCTTTTCACTTTTTTCTGCCCTCAGTTGGGAAATTTCTGCCTCTTTTTCAAGAAAAGCCTTGCTATATTCATCATCAAAACCACCAATAAACTGCGGATTCTCTTTTACAATCTTATAAACTTCACCAAAGGCATCACAAATTTTCCCAGAAACCCTTGCTCTCAAAAATTCTTCAGTATAAACCTTTGGACAGGCATACATCATATGAAGCCCATAAGAAAAAACTCCAAATTCCGTCTTATACAATGCTTTAAAATCTTTTGCCCACCAATTTACTGTAATGTTCACCCCATCCTGGGAAAAATTAAAAGACTTCCATTTAATATCGCTCATAAAAACTCCTTTTAGCCAGAAAAATTCATAAATCAGTTCGCAAAAACGCCCCTGCAAATATGAATTTTCAAATTTTTCTTGATTATAAAAATCAAAACCGTCTGCAAGCTGGAACAAATTAACGGATACCTTCAATATAGTAAAATTTTTACAAATGTCATTTTTATAAATAAAATATTTACCAATGATTTTTACAATCCAGTTGAAACATTTTCCGCTAAAAACTACAATTTTTCACAGGATTTTATAATGGAAAAAATAGCAGACATCCAATCGCAAAAATTTAACTGGACTCAATTCGTAAAAATGATTTGTGCCATCGCCATTCCAGTTGCATTGCAAAACCTTCTTACTACCACTGGCGGTATGATCGACACAATGATGATTTCTTCCCTTGGTGAAACTTATGTTGCCGCCGTAGGATTATGCGCCCAATTTTCAATGTTAATGTTTTCCTGCTACTGGGGCTTCGTTGGCGGCGGTGTGCTTTTTTTCTCCCAATTTTGGGGTGCAAAGGATCATAAAGGCATTGCAAAATCCTATGGCGTCACAACAGCCTGTATGATGGTTGTAGCCTGTATTTTCACAATCCTTGCCGTTGGTTTTCCACATCTGGTTTTAAAAATCTACACAGATAAAATACACATACAAGAAATTGGCGTAGATTATGTTCGCATCGTAGGTTTAGCCTACATAATGCAGGTTCTTTCCGTTGGAATGAGTTCCCTCTTGCGAGCCACAGAAAGAGTAAAAATCCCACTTTATGCGTCTATTGCTTCCGTTTTTACCAACACATTCTGCAACTGGCTTTTAATTTTTGGACATTGGGGATTCCCTGCCCTTGGTGTAAAAGGAGCCGCCATTGCCACCGTTATTTCTGCCGCAGTAAATGTTCTGGTTATTCTTATTTGCGCCACCGCTACAAAATATCCATATCTGTTTATGGTAAAAGATTTTTTCAAATGGAATAAAGAGTTTATAGGTTTATATGTAAAAAAATGTTTTCCAATTATCTGCAATGAATTACTTCTTGGTGTTGGCTTTATGATTATCAATATTGTTTTAGGTCACCAACCAGAAGAAGCTATTGCCGCCTTAGCCGTTTTCAGAACCATCGAAGGTCTTGTCATTGGTTTCTTTGCAGGCTTCTCCAGCGCGGCTTCTGTTCTTGTAGGAAAAGAAGTTGGTGCAGGAAACACATTTACAGCATACAAACGAGCTATCCGCATTGTTTATTTCTGTCAGGCTACCATTGGAGTTCTCGCTGCTATTTTACTGTTGCTCCACGGCCCACTTCTAAAGATTATGAATCTAAAAGGACCCGCTTTTGAATATGGAAAAGGCATGGTAATTATTTACAGTCTTGCCTGCATTATCCGTATGGGAAACTGGACACAAAACGACACTTATCGTTCTGCAGGCGATGCTTTATTTGGAACAGTGCTGGAAATTGTTTTTATGTTCCTAATGGTTTTACCAAGCGTTTTAATTTCCAACTATGTTTTCCACGCTCCATTCCTTGTAGTTTTTGCCATGTGTTATGTTGACGAAATCATCAGATATATAATTATGCAGATTCACATGTATTCAGGAAAATGGATAAAACCTGTAACCCCAGAAGGCATTGAAGGCTTAGAAGAGTTTAAAACTCACAAACATTCTCTCTAACTATGAAATAGCCGTTCCAACAGTAATATCATTTTCAACTCTGATTATATCAAAATTGATAGTATGTTTTTCTGTTAACTCTTGATATAGCAATTCTTCAACAGATTTCTTTAAACCAAAAGTTTTCCAAAAAGTGGAACCGTTACAAGTAATACAAACTTTTTTATTTTTTGACGGTTTTGATTTTAACACTGTTGCACCAATAACCGCCGCTGTTATTTTTGCACTACGCATAATTATTTGTTTCAGCAGTTCCGTCAGCAGTTGCCTATCCTTTGAATCTCCAAGAACACAGACATTTTCCAAAACATTCTCAGAAGTTGCATAACCATTCAAATACAAATCAATCTGATAAGCCGACAAGTCTCTAAGCATTTCAAAGTTCTTAGCAAAAGAATAGGAAAAAAGATTATCCTTACAAGCCGCCATAATTGCCAACTGTGCAATCTTTCCAATATAGGCACCAGAACACATTTTTTCCAGCAAACTGCATCCCGGATTTGTACTTTTGGAATCTAAAGCTTTATCAAAATCACTTAAGTCCATACTTCTGAACATACCGCATTCACAAACGACAATCCGTTCCTTTAATTCATCGTGAACTTTAGCAATTTCTCCTTTTTCAATGTAAGCATTGTTAATACCAGTTCCCAAAATAAAACCAATGTAAGAATCATATTCCAAAGAATCCAGGCTTAACCCAGAAAGCAAACATGCCACCGTATCATTTATCACTTTAATCTTTTTTACAGTGGTCCATCCTCGCTCTTCCAAAATCTGCTTTAATTCTTTGCCAATATAAGAGCCTTCCACAGCCTTAGCCCTTACCTGCTTAGAAAAAGTCAAAACCTGAGCATCACCATCTGGCATATTTTTCATAGCATAGGAAAAACAAAAATGGATTTCGTCAGCCTTATCTTTTAAATAATTGATTTTATCTTCCAATGCCTCAAAAAACTCTTCTTTTCCATATTCTCTGTCCAAAGCAATCATAGAAGATTTTTTTTCATCAGAAATTATAATTTCACCATTTTCGGAAAACTCAACCAAACAACTTCTAAAATTAGTTCCGCCAGCATCAATTACAATTGTTTTCCCGCTTCTTTTGTTCAAATCAATCGGAAAAGGCATTACCGCCATCAACTGTTCACTTTTGTCCTGTTCCTTAAGTCCAAGCTCCATATCTTTGTACAAAGCGTCGGTCAGTTCTTCCAGTTTAATATCTTTAAAATTGTGCCTTTCTAAAAAAGCATTAATTGCATTTGAGTTTTCCATCTATCTTTCCAATTAAAAATCTTTTACTTTGCTTTCTATGCTTTTAAAATATTTTGCCGTACTAACCTTTAAGTCTCCAGTACAATCTTCATCAGCAACAATAATTGCCTTTCTATGAAGTTGAAGTGCAGTTACCGGCCACATAGAAGAAACGCTTCCTTCAATAACCTGTTGTAAAGCTCTACTTTTTGCCGCCCCGCTCATCATAATAATAACTTTTCGGGCATCCATAATTGTTCCAATTCCCACAGTCAATGAAGTTTTAGGAACTTTTGTAATATCATTGTCAAAGAATCTGGAATTAGCTTTTAATGTATCATCTGTTAATGTTTTCTGGCGAGTACGCGAAGTTAAAGAAGAACCTGGTTCATTAAATGCAATGTGACCATCATTACCAGCGCCACCCAAGAACAAATCAATTCCGCCCGCCTTAACGATTTCTTCTTCGTACTTGCGGCATTCTTCTTCCAAATCTTCTGCACAACCGTTTAATATATGAATATTTTCTTTTCTAATATCAATATGATTAAAGAAATTGGTGTACATAAAATAATGATAGCTTTGAACATCATCATCTTTTAAGCCAACATATTCGTCCATATTAAAAGTAATTACATTTTTAAAGGAAATATCGCCGGCTTTATTAAGTTCAATAAGTTTTTTATAAACACCCAAAGGAGTACTTCCAGTTGGCAGTCCTAGAACATAAGGCTTATCTTCTGTAGGATTTGCATCCTTAATCTTCTTTGCAATGTATTTTGCAGTCCATTCTGCACAATCATCATAATTGTCTTTAATAATAAGTCTCATTTAATTTTCCTCCAATGTGTTGGTTTTTATATCTCCAGAAATTGCCACCAATTTAATTTTGTAATCTTTATCCATAACAATAATGTCACTATCTGCCATTGGTGTAATATTGCCTTTTTTTGAATATTTCATAATTCTAGCAGGATTTGAAGTTGCAAATATAACCGCATCTTCAAAGGAATATCCAAAAGAAACTATATTTTCTATTGCTTTTTTCAAAGTTAAAGCAGAACCCGCAATTACGCCATCTGATTTTCTATGGAAACAACCATCTACAAACTCCACTTCTTCGCCGTTTGCATAAAATGGTCCATTTTTCTGTTCTGTTGGAGTAAGAGCATCTGTTACAAGAACAATTTTTTCCACAGTTTTTTCTCGTCGCAAAATCCTGAACAAACCATGATGAACATGAACACCATCGGCAATAATTTCGCAGGAAACTTCAGGATGAGAAAGAATTGCACCAACCGCACCTGGATTTCTATGATGAAGCTGACTCATAGCATTAAAGAAATGAGTTGAATGTAAAACGCCAACCTGAAAACCTTCAATCATATTTCTATATTGAGCATTTGTATGTCCAGATTGCAAAACAATTCCTTTTTTTATTGCATCCATTACCAATTCACGCATTCCCGTCAATTCTGGTGCAATTGTCATATTTACAATGTGTCCTTCGCTGGCATCCCATAATTCATCAAGAATCTTAATATCTGGTTTTTGCAAACATTCAGGCAACTGTACGCCCAATTTCTCTGGAGAAATAAAAGGACCTTCCAAATGCACACCCATAATGTGAGCACCTTCTTCTTTTCCCATTGCCGCCACAATAGACTTAAGATTTTCCTTCATAGTTTCTAAAGGTGCTGGGTAAAGAGTTGGATTAAAAGATGTAACTCCATAGGCAGCTAAATCTTTTGACATTTGTAAAATACCTTCTGTGGTACAGTTATCGGTACCATGGCCTTTAAAACCGTGAATATGAGTATCAATCAGGCCAGGAAGAATATAATTACCTTGTACATCTATAATCTTTGTATCAGGCGGAAACTTTTTTTGATTAAATCTTTCTTCAGAAAACACATCAATGATTTTCTCATTGTCAAATAATACAGCCGAGGTTGTTCCAGATAAATGCAACCCATTATGAAGTTTTCCATTATGCAGACAAATCATTCTCTACTCCCATAAAAACAGCGCGTTACTAGCGAGCCATGAATAGTGAAAATCTAAAGTTGTCGAATGCAACGCATATTATAAACTTTAGTAATAAAATTACTCTGATATAATTTTATCATGCCTTTTTAAATATATACAAACAATCTACTTTCTTACATTTTATGAATGAATAAATCCTAATTTTTCAAGTTTTACCTTGTGCTCTGTAACATTCAGCTTAAATCTTTCCCAATTTTTACAATCTGGATTAAGCCACAAACATTCTGCCAAAGAACACAATCGAGGAAGCATTAAATATTCTGCATAGCGGGAATAGGGAACCTCTTCTGTAAATAAAGTTGCTTCACCACCCATTACAAACTTAGAACTTTTTTCGCTCATATTCTTTGTTACAGGATTAAAATTATAAGTTTCATCTAAAGTTAAAACTGCAAGACGACCAGGTTCTTCTGGTGTTGGCAGCGGTTTATGATCAAGATAACAGAATTGTCCCGGACTCATTATAACTTTATGATTAAGGGCACTAGCTCGTTCTCCACCTTCAATTCCTCGCCAGCTTTGAACAACAACGCTTTCATTCAACGGAATTGATTCTGTATTATCAAGGACTTCATCCCAACCAATTGGTTTTTTACCAAAACTTACTATTAAATCTGTAATTTTCTTTGTTCCCCAAGACTGAAGTTCGCTTTCATTTTTAAGTTTCATTTCGGCAATGCGTTTTTGGCAAGCAGGACATTCATTCCATCGTTTTGTAGGACATTCATCACCACCAATATGAATATATTCACTTGGGAATAATTTTGTAACCTTTGTAAGAATTGAATTGTATAAATCAAAAACCTTGTCATTTCCTAAACAAAGTACATCGTCAAAAATGCCCCAGCGAGTTTCTACCGCATAAGGTCCTTTTGTACAACCATATTCAGGATATGCCGCTAACAGTGCAGAAGAATGACCAGGGAACTCTACTTCTGGAATTATTTCTACATTAAAAGCTTTTGCATATTCTACAATTTCTGTAATATCTTGATCGCTGTAATAATATTTTGGGAATTTAACGCCATCATAATCGCCCACATTTCCAATAGGATTTGTATTAGCGCGTCTAACCGAACCAATTTGTGTAAGCAAAGGATAATCGTCAATATGAATGCGCCACCCCTGATCGTCTGTAAGATGCCAGTGGAACTTGTTCATTTTGTGGAAAGCACACAATCGTATAACCTTTTTAAGAAAATCTGTTGAATAAAATGTACGACTTGTATCCAGCATAAAACCACGCCATTCATATTCTGGCTTATCGTAGATTTTACAACAGGCAATTTCATTTCCATTCATTAAAAGCTGAGCAAGTGTGACCAAACCATAGAACAAACCCGACTGGCTTTTTGAAACTACTAGCACTTCCTGTGACTTTACTTCCAAAAAGTAAGAATCTTTTGTAGATAAATCATAATTTTCATGCAGATTATCTTTGGCAAGAACTGTTTTTACAAAAGCTCCAGAATCAGCTGTATTTTCTACAATAAGAGAAAAACCAAATGACTCCAAAAGAGAGTTAATGCTGTTAATGTGTAAACAATCTAAATCTCCAGAAACAGAAATCTGATTTCCAAACTTACAAGAAGTTTTTCCTTCTACATAATCCAATGGGAAAGGTACCAAATTGCAATTCTTATTCATATTTATATAATAAGTCATCCTTTTTATTTTGTCCATCCATTTTACTAATTATTATAAAAAAACTTATTTTAATTATATTTCTGATGGTTATTTGTTTGACAAAGCGGATTTTCGCCATTACAATTTATTTATTAGTACACTGTTTGTACTTTAATTGTTAAGAAGAATTATTATGCATGTAAACAATGATTTTCAAAAAAACTCCAATATTTCTCATATTCTGGAAACAATCTGGCACAACAATAAAAACCAGATAAACACAACAAGAATTGATATTTCCCGCTCTTTAGATTTATATCGCTCGACGGTTGGAAATGTAATTCAAACTTTGTTGGACAACGGCGTAATTTTAGAAGGCGAAACGAATCAGGATAATGAAAAAATTGGACGAAAACCTATAACTCTTTCTATAAATCCCAAGTTTGGATGCATTATTGGAATTGAACTTCAAACAGATACTTATAATACCTGTATTTGTAATTTTGACGGAAGTATTCTTTTTTCTTCTACCGGCGAAACTCCAGAATACAACAACAGTTCCAACTCGGATAATTTTATAAGAATATTGCAAGTTATTATTGAATCTATTTACCCGGAAGTTTTAAAACTTAATATTCCCCTTTTAAGCATTTGTGTAGGCATTCCTGGAATTATTGATACCGACAAAGGAATAATTATAGATTCTGAGCCATTTGGTTTAAAAAATCTGCCTTATCCTATAGAAATTGCAAAACCTTATTCCGTGCCATTATTTTTTGAAAATGATGCAAAATGCTGTTCCTGGTATATAAAATCTAACAAGCAGAAAAAACCGGAGCAGGATTATCTTTGTGTGCTTACAAAAAACCACAACACCAGAGGAATTAGTATTGGTATGTCTGTTACTTTGAATGGGCGAGTTGTAAAAGGTCACAACCATGCTGTTGGTGAATATATTTCTAATTCCTGGTTACCAACAAAAAATGGACAGACGGGATTAGCGCAGGCAATTTTAACAACTGTAAATAACATTGAAGATTCTTACCGAGAATGGGCAAAAGATTTATTTTCAACTTTAACGCCTTTTATTCCCTTGCTTGAACCTCAAACTGTTTATATTTTTGGTCAGGACAATGGCAAAAAAGATTTAATGCTTGATGTTATTGATAAAGATGTAATTCAGTTTAAAGTTATTTTGGAACGATGCGGTTCCAAGTTAAAAATTATGCAGAACGATGATTCTCTTATTGCTAACGGAGCGGCACTAATGTTTGTTCAAAAAATGTTTGAGATTCCATCTTTGGAAGAAAACAATAGTTGTTCCAGACTTACATGGGATGAAGTTTTTCACCTTCAAAAACAATGATTATCAAAAGCTGAAAAATAAAGGCCGCGCCGAGAATTGAAGGGAAGCGAAGCTTGTCACCGGCCTTGGACGGGACCGAACGGATAGTGAGCCCGGAAATGCGAGTTGGTGTTAAGTCTTCGCCATAAAAAAACAGAAAAAAATGCTAATCTGAAAAATCTTGATCAACATTTATATCAATAAGATAATCGGGGAAAAATTGGTGGGCTTCAGTTTTAATATTTTCCGCAACTGCATAAAGCGAAGGCGCCTTGTAGGAAATTACGGTGTCAAAAAGGATGTGCTTTTTTTCTTCGTCCACAAAAAAACCGTGAAGTTGAATAAAATGCTCTTGTTTTTTTGCAATTTCGATGAACTTTTGCTTCATTTCTAAGACTTTTTCGTTGGTGTTTGTGGCATAGATTCCAACGGTCAGAATAATGCCGTATTCGCTATAGATTTCTTCGATAATTCTGCGACTTAAAAGATGGATTTCTTCGGCGGTCATATTGGCGGGAACTTCGATGTGAACAGAACCGATAGAACGAGACGGGCCGTAATCATGAAGAATCAAATCATAGGCGCCACTAACACCTTCAAACTGGCGGATTTTCTTTTTTAATTCCAAGGAAAGTTCGCTGTCAATGCGTCCACCCAAAATACTGCCGAGGGTTTCGATAATCAATTCAAGGCCAGCTTTTATAATAAAGGCAGAAAGAATAACTCCAAGAAAACCTTCCAAATTAATTCCGAACTTAAAGCTGATAAGAGCCGCAATCAATGTGGAAAGTGAGAGAATTGAGTCCATAAAAGAGTCGGTTCCTACTGCTATTAAGGCATCGGATTGGATTTTTTCGCCGGATGCTTTCATAAAACGACCATAGAAAAATTTTACAAGGACTGCTACGGCAATAATGATTAAAGAAATTATGGAATAGTTTGAAGTTTCGGGATGAATTATTTTTAGGAATGATTCTTTTATGGATGTTATACCTGTGATTAAAACCAAGGAGGCAATAATTGCGGAAGTGATGTATTCAAGGCGTCCGTATCCATAAGGATGTTTTTTGTCTGGGCGACGCATTGAAAGTTTTGTACCAACGATTGTTATAACCTGCGAGAATGCGTCGGTAAGGTTATTGATTGCATCCATAATAATGGCAATGGAATTAGATACAATTCCTACAAAAGCTTTAAAGGCTACCAGCACAAGATTTACAAATATTCCAAAAATACTCAAGCGAACAATGGTATTTTCTCTGCTTTCTTTTTTTCCCATGGGACACTCCTTGTAAACAGTATTATAGTGGGTCTGTCCCCAATGAACAATATAAAAAAAAGACAGTCGGTTTCCCAACTGCCTTAATATTCTGCAATAGTTTTAGTAAGTTGTACTATTCCTTAATAGCTCCACCAGCAACACCTTCTGCAAGCTGCTTCTGGAAGATAAAGTAAACAACAAGAACTGGTGCTGTCGCAATAATCAATGCGGCAATCTGCCAACCAAGCTGTAAACCGGTTCTACTAGAGAATGAGAAGATTCCAACTGGCAAAGATTTTGTTGCTTCTTTAGAGGCCATTACTAATACCAAAAGGAATTCGTTCCAGATTCCCAAACCTGTCATAATTGCAATTGTAACAATTACAGGAACAGTCATTGGAACAACAATACTTATAAATGTTCTGAATGGAGATGCTCCATCGATATACGCAGATTCAACCAAACTATAAGGCAATCCACGAATATAAGTAGAAGAAAGCATTACAGACATTGGCAAACCAAATGCGGTATAAACAAGGATAATACCCAAATGAGTATTGGTAAGTCCTAATTTTGTAAGCATAAGGAACAATGGAACCAAAAGTTGATTTACATCGAGCAAGTATCCTAATCCAATGGCAGCCGCAATAATGGCGGAAATCCTCTTGTATTTAAACTTTGTTGTACCGTAACCAAGCATTAAACCCAAAAGAACAACCAGGAAGGTTGAAATAATTGTATAAATTAAACTGTTGACAAACTTCATTCCAAGTTCGCCACGACTCCATGCCGAGGTATAGTTCCACCAGATTGTTTCACGATTAATCTTTGCCTGGAACTTCCTTGGCAAATCAGAACATTGAATCTGAACACCATTTCCTGGCTGAATTGTCTTTAATATTCGACCATCGGCGGTTTTCCAATCATCAGGAATATCATCGCGAAGAATAAAGTGAACTTTAATTCGTTTATGAGCACCAATGTTTGGAGATTCAAGAATCATAATCTTTTCATTGATTGCTGTTTTATTTTTTGTATCACCTTTTCCAAGCTTGTTTACAATTCCAAGTTTTTCGAGCATTCCTCGTGGATACATGATATTTGTTTGTGGTTCTACGACATCAAGGCTTTTTTCTTTTGCAATAAAAAGCTCTTTTGGCATAGCATAAATATCTTTTGTTAACTCTTCATTTGTTTTAAATGAGGAATATAACATCCAGAACAAAGGAGCAATTGTAATCAAAGTCCAAAGAATAAAAATGATATATGAAACAGTTTTGGCAATAATTCTTCCAGCAATAGTTGATTTTGGAACTCCGCCCTTTTTTACTACTTCTGTAGTTGTTGTTGTATTTTCTTCCATATACTAGTATTCCTCATCTGTACCAAGTTTTTTACCAACCCAATTGCTGAACATAATCAAAATAATACTGATTACAACAATGATGTTAGCAATTGCCGCACCATAAGCAAAACGCATTGGATCTTTTGCATTATTGAATGCAATTCTATACATGTAAATTGGTAATACTTCAGAGTTAATTCTCTGTTTACCTTCTGAAGCCAAGGCAAATATTAAACCAAATCCTTTTAATGAACCAGCAATTGCAAGAATAGCGGAAGTAAGGATTGATGATGCCAATAATGGAATTGTAATCTTAAAGAAAATCTGAACTTCCGAAGCACCGTCA
>JAKSTL010000043.1 GCA_024402595.1 Treponema sp.
GACGCAAAGTTGGTAAGACTGGTGTTAAATAAGGTGAAGCTATATGTTTAAGAAACTGAACGATAAAAACAGAAGACGCTTGCACAGAAAAATTCATATCCGTAAGTCAATTTACGGTACTGCAGACAGACCAAGAATGACTGTAACTCGCAGTAACAAGAATCTTTCTGTTCAGGTTATTGATGACGATGAAGGAAAGACTTTAGCTTCTATTTCTACTTTGGAAAAAGAATTTGCTGCAGTAAAGCCAAATACTGAAGGTGCAGCAAAACTTGGTGAAGCTTTAGGTGTACGCCTTAAGGATAAGAATATTACTAAAGTAGTATTCGACAGAAATGGTTACTTGTACCATGGTGTTGTTCAAGCTCTCGCTGATGGTGCCCGTAAAGCTGGTATCGAATTCTAGGAGATATTATGGAACATCAGAAAAACTTTGATAAAGATCCAAAAGAGAAGGAGTTCGTAGAAAAACTCGTTACTCTTAATAGAACATGTAAGACAGTAAAAGGTGGACGTCGTATGTCTTTCTCTGCTCTTACAGTTGTTGGAGATCGAAAAGGTCGTGTTGGATACGGACTTGGTAAAGCTAATGACGTATCTGAAGCTATTAAAAAGAGTATTGATAAGGCAAAGAGAAATCTTATTACAGTTCCAATGAAAAACGGAACATTGCCACATGAAATGATTGGTAAATATAAGAGCTCTGAAGTATTGATTAAACCAGCTTGTTCCGGTACTGGAATTATCGCTGGTGGTACAGTACGTGCTATTATGGATGCTGCTGGAGCAACTGACGTTCAGTCAAAATCTTTGGGATCAAACTCAGCAGTAAATGTTGTTCGTGCAACATTTGATGCAATCTCAAAATTGATGGATGCTAAACAGGTTGCTGCTAATAGAGGTAAAACTCTTGACGAGTTGTGGGGTTAATGTATGGCTAAAGAAAAACAGTTAAAGGTTACATTAATTAAGAGCACTATTGGTCAGAAACCAGCAAAGGTATCTACTGTTCGTAGTTTAGGACTTAAGAAGATTAATTCTTCTAATGTTCTTCCAGATAACGAAGCTGTTCGTGGAATGGTAGCAGCTGTTTCACACTTAGTAAAAGTTGAGGAGATCTAAAATGGCAGAATATAATCCAATCCTTAGCGCTCCTCAGGGTGCTAATAAAAAACCAAAGCGAGTAGGACGCGGTTCATCATCTGGACTTGGTACTACAGCTGGTAAAGGTAATAAAGGTCAGCAGTCACGTTCTGGCGGAAAAACCTATGTTGGTTTTGAAGGCGGACAGATGCCACTTTACAGACGAATTGCTCACAAAGGTTTTTCAAACTATCCATTTAAGAAAGAATATGTTTGTATTAATGTAGGACTTCTTGAAAGCAAGTTTGAAGATGGTGCAACAGTAGATAAGGCATCTCTTGCAGAAAAGGGATTCGTTTCTACAAAAGCAAGTGCAAAGGTTCTTGTTAAGGTTCTTGGTGACGGAGATCTTACAAAAAAATTAAATGTAATTGTTGATAAGGTTTCTGAATCAGCAAAAGCAAAGATTGAAAAAGCTGGTGGTACTGTAAAAATTACTGAAGCTAAATCTGAAGAAGTTGCTGAATAATCAGGGGTAAGACATGGCAAGCAATCCAATAGTTAATATGTTTAAAGTTAAAGAATTAAGAGATCGTTTGTTCTTTACATTTCTCATTTTGGCAGTGTTCAGACTTGGAAGTGTTTTGACAATTCCTGGAATTGATGCAAATGTTCTTATTAAGTACTTTGACGATCTAGCATCGCAGAATAATAATGCGTTTGTTAGTTACATGGACTTCTTTGTTGGTGGTGCATTCTCAAACTTTTCAATTTTCATGCTTGGTGTAATGCCATATATCTCAATGCAGATTATTATGCAGCTTGCTGTGATTATTTTCCCATCACTTAAACGCATTTCGCAGGAAGACGGTGGACAGCGCAAGATTGCTCAGTATACAAGAATTGGTACAATTATTGTATGTTTGATTCAGTCTTGGGGTGTTACCGTTTATGCCAATAGTATCCCTGGTTGTATTGTTATTGAAAATCAAGTTGCTTTCAGAGCTTTGGTTATGTTAACAGTTACAACCGGTTCTATGGTTACAATTTGGCTAGGTGATCAAATTACAGCTCGTGGAATTGGAAACGGTATTTCAATGATGATTTTTGCAGGTATTGTTGCCCGCCTTCCTAACGCAATTATTGAGTTAGCTCAGGCAGTTAGCGCAGGCGAAGTACAGCTTGTATTTGTCATCCTTGTTTTGATTATGTTTATTGCTATAATTGCATTAGTAATTTACGAAGAATCAGGCCAGAGAAAGATTCCAGTACACTATGCAAAACGTGTAGTTGGAAGAAAAATGTATGGTGGTCAGTCTACTTACATTCCATTTAAGGTAAATCCTTCAAATGTTATTCCTTTGATTTTTGCATCTTCAATTCTTACAATGCCTTTATCGCTTGTAACAACATTCGCTCAGGGTGGTAATTCAAAACCTTGGGTTGGTGCTCTTTCAAGATTCCTTACTCCAAATGGTGTTTGGTATAATGTTTTGTTAGTTCTTCTTATTATCTTCTTTGCATACTTCTACACTCAGGTAACACTGAACCCTACAGAGATTGCAAAGGGTATCCGGGAAAACGGCGGCTCCATTCCTGGTGTACGCACTGATAAGACTGAAGAATATCTGACAAAAATATTGAATAGACTTATATTACCAGGATCGTTGTTCTTGGCAATGATTGCAATTATCCCAACAATTATTCAACAGTTGTTTGGATTCCCACAGTCAATTTGCCAGTTGATGGGTGGTACATCTTTAATCATTATGGTTGGTGTAGACCTTGATACAATGAGCCAGGTTGAAGCTCTTTTGAAAATGCATCATCAAGATGGATTAACCAAAAAGGGCAAAATCAGGTCACGAAGTCTTTAATTTATTTAAGATTTTTGTGAATTAGTAGTAGAAAAGAAATGAGAATATATGCTATATTACTAGCTACCGAATTGCTCTCATTGCGAGGTGCTAAAATTCGGTAAAATATTCTCATGGGGGCTTTTTATGAAAGTACGAACCAGTGTAAAACCTATCTGTGATAAATGTAAGGTTATTAAACGAAATGGTATTATCCGTATCATTTGTACAAACCCGAAACATAAGCAGAGACAGGGCTAAGGCTTAAGGAGAAACAGATGGCTCGAATTGCGGGAGTTGATATTCCTAATAAACATGTAGATACAGCATTGACTTATATCTACGGAATTGGTCGTTCATCGGCCTTAAAAATTTGCGAAGAAGCTAAAATTGATCCAATGAAAATGGTTAATGACCTTTCACAGGATGAGCTTAACAAAATTCGTGAAATTATTGATAGAGATTACAAGGTAGAAGGTCGTCTTCGTTCAGAAATCGGTCTTAACTTGAAACGTCTCATGGATATTGGTTGCTATCGTGGTCTTCGTCACAAGCGAGGTCTTCCAGTACGTGGTCAAAGAACTCGTACAAATGCTCGTACAAGAAAGGGTAAGAAGAAGACTGTTGCTAATAAGAAGAAAGCATAAGGCGGAGGTAAAATAAGTGGCTACCGTAAAAAAGCGAAAGGAAAAGAAGAGTGTATATGAAGGTAATGTTTACATTCAGGCTACATTCAATAACACTATCGTAACTATTACAGACTTGAAGGGAAATGCTCTTTCTTGGGCATCTTCAGGTGGACTTGGTTTCCGCGGAGCAAAGAAATCTACTCCGTTTGCAGCACAGACTGTTGCAGAAACAGCTGTACAGAAAGCAGCAAGTTATGGCTTGCGTGAAGTTCACGTTTACGTAAAGGGACCAGGAATGGGTCGTGAAAATGCTATCCGTTCTTTAGGTGCAATGGGATTGAAAGTAAAATCTATTTCAGATGTTACACCAATTCCACACAATGGTTGTCGTCCTCGTAAAACACGCCGCATGTAAGGAGATCAGGAAATATGGCTAGATATACAGGTCCTGTTTGCCGAATGTGTCGTGCAGAACAGAGAAAATTAATGTTAAAAGGTGCTCGCTGTTCAAGCGATAAATGTCCTCTTAACAAAAAGCGCGGAGCTCCAGGAAAAGATCCTAAAGCTCGTAGTGGAAAGAAGAGCGAATATGGTCTTCAGTTAGCTGAAAAACAGAAGTTAAGAAGAATGTACGGAATGTTGGAAAAACAGTTCCGCTTAACATTTGACAGAGCTTCTAGAATGCCAGGTGTAACAGGTGAAAACTTTATCCAGTTGCTCGAAAGAAGATTGGACAATGTTGTTTACAGAATGCATTATTCAGTTTCAAGAAATCAGGCTAGACAGTTAGTAGGTCATGGTCATGTTCTTGTAAATGGAAAGACTGTAACAATACCAGGTTATGAAATTAAACCAGGTGATGTAATTGAAATTAAGGAAAAATCAAAGAGACTTCCTGTAATTCAAGATGCATTAAACGAAATTTCAAAGTCAGGAACCATGCCATGGGTATCTGTAGATGTTGACGCAGTTAAAGGAACATTTACAGCTATTCCTCGTCGTGAAGAAATTTCTGATTTAGCCGATATCAAAGAACAGCTCGTAGTTGAGTTCTATTCTAAATAATTAAGGAGTTCAGATGGCTCGTAAAAACTTGCTCAAAGGTTTTAAAAAACCTAAAGGCATTTCATTTGAACACATTAGTACAAATCCGAACTACGGTAAGTTCACAGCATATCCATTCGAAACTGGATTTGGAACTACTGTTGGTAATACTTTAAGAAGAGTATTATTATCATCTATTCAGGGATACGCAATTACATCAATTCGTATTACTTCATATGATGAAAACGGTATTCAGCATAATATTTCAAGTGAATTTGACGCTATTCCACATGTTAGTGAAGATACACTTGAAATTATTAACAGTTTGAAACAGATACGCTTGCGTTTACCAGATGACATTGAAGAGGATACTATCAATTACGAGTTTAAGGGACCTGGCGTTGTAAAAAGTGATGATTTTGCAAAAGAAGGTCAGCTTGAAATTATGACAAAGGGAATGGACATCTTCACAATGATGGAAGGTGCTCATCTTGATGTTGAAATTCAGGTTGATTTAGGCCGTGGTTATGTGCCAGCTGAAGTTAATGAACATTACATTGAAGTTGTTGGCACAATTGCTATGGATGCAATATTCACTCCAGTTCCTAAAGTAAAATATTCTATCGAACCATGTCGTGTTGGTCAGCGAAATGATTATGATAAATTGGTTCTTGAAATTTGGACTGATGGAACAATCGCTCCGGAAGATGCTTTAGCTGAAGCTGCAAAAATTGCAAAAGATCATTTTGCTATTTTTGTTAATTTCAACGATAAGGATGTTGTTGGCAGCGATGAAATTGATGAAGGTGATGAAAGCATTCAGAAATTGCTTAATACACCAGTTGAAGAATTGGAACTTTCAGTACGCTCATCAAATTGTTTGAAAAATGCAAATATTCGTACAATTGGCGAATTGACTAAAAAGACTGAAGATGACATCGCAAAGACAAGAAACTTTGGAAAGAAGAGTCTTGCTGAGATTAAAGAAAAACTCCTTGAATGGAACCTTACTCTTGGTATGACTGATTATAGTCATCTGAAGAATGCTGCCAATATTACAAAGCAGAAGGAAGAAACAGATGAATCATAGAAATGGTTTTAATCCGCTTTCACGCACAACAGCACATCGTCGTGCTATGTCTAGAAATATGGTAACTTCTTTGTTAAGATATGAAAGAATTACCACAACTAAATCAAAGGCTCTTGAAGTAAGAAAATATGCTGAAAAACTTATTACTAGAGCAAAAGTTGATTCAGTACATAATCGTCGTGAAGCTGCTAAGTTTATTTCAGATGAAAAAATCTTAAATAAATTATTCACTGAGATTGGTCCACGCATGAAAGAAAGAAATGGTGGATACACTCGTGTTCTTAAATTAGGATACCGTCAGGGTGATGCTGCAGATGTAGTTATTCTTGAACTTGTAGACTACAAACTTGAAGATAATGCAGAAAAAGCTGAAAAACCAGCAAAAGCTGAAAAGAAAGCTCCTGCAAAAGCTAAAAAGACGACAAGTAAAGCTAAAGAGCCAAAAGCTGAAAAAGAAACAGCTGAAGCAGCTCCAAAAGCTAAGAAAACAACTGCAAAGAAAACAACAAAGACTTCTGAAAAGTCAGAAAAGAAAGAAGAACCAAAAGCTGAATAAGTTTTGGGTAATTATAAGGAGTCGATATGTCAAAGAATCATCGTGGTGCTGGTATCAGAGAACTTCCTAATTCAGGTAGAGGAACTTGTCCAATTTGTAAAATTGATAATATCAAGGTTCTTTACGAAAAGGAAATTGATGGTCAGACTGTAAAAATTTGTAAATATTGCAATGCTGCTATGAAAAACAAAGCTAGAAAAGCAGTTCCTGCAACAGAAGCAGCTGCTGAATAATTATTAAATCAGCAAGTCTGAAAAATAATCCGCCAATTATGCCCTTCTTGGTAGCAAATTGACGGATTTTTTTATTTTAAAATTATATTGTTAGATTATATTTTTTTGAGTATAATAATTAAATGGGTATTTCAACTAGTCATCAGATTTCTAGATACTATGATTTTTTCAGAGATAATGAAATCGTATTCACGAAGGCTAATATTCAAATTCTAAAGATGGATCCTCGACAGGTTTACCTGCGATTGAATGGCGGTCAATGGCCATGTATCATAAATTCATCTTCTCTACAAAAAGCAAAAATTATTATAGGAACTGCTAGTGGAGCGTATACAGAGTTAAAGAAAAATCCAAGTGCACCAGTCAGCTTAAGATTATGTTTTTTGGATTCTAATAATGCTCCAATTCACTTCTTTGTAAATTGTACTGTTGTTGAAAAAAAAGCTTATCAGAATAGCGAAGAATTGGCTGTTTTAACCTTAGAGTTTACACAAAGACCGCCAGACGATTTAATTTCACGACTTGGTGAGTTTTTGGAAGCAAATGATAATTTCCAGAAAAGAAAGGAAGACAGAATCGAACTTAATCAAAATACAATTCGAAAATTGGGTATTGATAGAGAAGAATCTGTTATTTTGGTTGAAAATGTTCCACGAAAATGCATCATTAAAGATTTATCTTTTGGTGGCGCCAAACTAATGTTGGTGGGAATACCAAAATTCCTTATAGATAAATCGGTTGGATTAAGAATCGATTTTGTTGATACCAACGAGTCGGTAGTTGTAGCAGGCAAAATCATGAAAGCGGAATCATCTGAGGGACGAAAAGAAATTGCAATCGTTCATGTAGGATTTATTCCAGAGTTAGTTCCAATGCCTTTTAAACTACATATCAACACATTTATTACTACTTATCAAAAAAATATGCTCAATAATCAGATTCCTCCAGTTCAGAATAGTGGAATCTAGTCAATCTATTTAAACTTTGTTATAAAAAAAGTACCAATCCAATAAAACATAAATAATTAAAAATATTTTAGAAAGAGGACACAATGAATCCGCAAAATCCTTTAGATACAATTTATTTTATTTCAATTCCAGACGACTTTGTATTAACCGACAGCTCTTTTCCAATTGATAAGACAATTCAATTGCCAGTTCAGCGAAAGACAGAAGATGCTCCAGGAGATTTTAATCCGAACGAAATAACAACGGAACAAGTTTTGGCAGGAATCTTAACTGTTTTGGCTTATGATAAAAAGAATCCACATTTGGACTATTATCGTTCAATTTTGGAAAAAGCAAGACCAAATATTAAAACTGAATTGTGTGAAGCGGCTATTCTTAAAACAAAAAATGAAGATTTTGAGTTAGCCGAAGAAATCTTTTTGGCGTTATATGGCTATGATCCCAATGATATTGCAATTGTTTTAAATATGGCATTGTTTTTGGATCAGCGCGCGGATAGTTATAGAAAATCGGGCTTGTACGAAGATGCGGATGCTTACGATGCAGATGCTGAATCTTACTACAAACAGGCAATGGAATGCGATCCTCCACTTGCTGATGCTTTTTTTAATGCAGGTTTCTTTTATTTAAAGCAATATAAATATCGGGAAGCGAAAGATGCTTTTGAAACTTATATAGCTTTGACTTGTGATGTGGAAGATGAAGATTTGGGCGAAAATGGTATTTATAAGAAAGAACGGGCTCAGGAAATTATAAATAACATTGTAAATCAGAAAATGGATGATGTTCATTATCAAAATGCATACGAGTCTATTAAAAGCGGCCAGACAGAAAAAGGTCTTGATGAAATTAGAAAGTTTTTACAGGCAAATCCTAAGGTTTGGAATGCGTGGTTTATTCTTGGTTGGGGCTTAAGATTGGTTGGTCGTTTTGCAGAAGCAAAGGAAAGTTTTTTGCAGGCTATAAAGTATGGTGCTATGGATAATGCAGAAACTTACAATGAATTGGCCCTTTGTTATGTAGAAGAAAAAAACTTTGAAGAGGCAAAAAATTGTTTGGATAAAGCTTTTGCCTTGGAGCCTGAAAGTACAAAAATTATTTCGAATCTGGGTTATTTGGCATTGGCTCAGGGTGATAAACAAAGAGCTAGAAATTATTTTACAGCAGTGCTTGAGTATGATCCAAATGATAAAATTGCTTCAAATGAATTGATGAAGCTTGAAAACGATATTTAATAGAAAAAGGTATTTATGAAAACAGTTGTTTTAGGTTCGACGGAAATTGTTTCTCCTCAAAATGCGTTTGGTGCTTTGCCAATTCAGCGAGATGATTTTGATACGGCAATAAAAATATTGCGAAGAGCTTTTGAAGGTGGAATGACTTTTTTTGATACAGCTCGTGCATATTCGGATAGTGAAGAAAAAATGGGGCTTGCACTGGCGGATGTTCGTTCAAAGATTCATATTGCAACAAAAACGATGGCAAAAAATCCGGATGAAATGAAAAAACAACTGGAAACTTCCCTTAAAAATCTGAAAACTGATTATGTGGATATTTATCAATTTCATTGTGTGGATCAGTGTTATAAACCTGGTGATGGAACTGGGATGTATGAGACAATTGCGGATTTTAAGCGACAGGGATTGATAAAACATATTGGCATTACCGCTCATAAAATTGGAATTGCGGAAGAAAGTGTCAATTCTGGGCTTTATGAAACAATGCAATTTCCTTTTAGTTATCTTTCTAGCCAGCGAGAAATTGATTTGGTAAAGCTTTGTAAAGAAAAAAATGTGGGCTTTATTGCTATGAAAGGCTTGGCTGGTGGTTTGATTACTAATTCAAAGGCTGCATATACCTTTATGACCAATTTTGATAATGTTTTGCCAATTTGGGGTGTTCAGCATTTGAATGAATTGGAAGAATGGCTTTCTTTTATGAATGATTCGCCTGTTTTTGATGCAGAAATGAAGCAGTTTGTGGAAGAAGACAAGAAAAGTTTTGGAACTGATTTTTGCCGTGGTTGTGGTTATTGTATGCCTTGTCCACAAGAAATTGTGGTAAATCAATGTGCGAGAATGAGTCAGATGATTCGTCGTGCTCCAAGTGCAAACTGGTTGACTGAATATTGGCAGAATGAGTTTAAAAAGATTCCAAATTGTACAGGATGTGGCTCTTGTAAGAAAAAATGTCCTTATGGTTTGGATATTCCAGCTCTTTTGAAAAAAAATTACGAAGATTACAACAATATTTTGTCTGGTAAAACAAAGATATAAAATTATCGCGTTAATTCAATTGTGGAACGGCTTTAAAAATATTCAAACTGGGTGAATGCAAGTATTTATGTTGGGATTGAATAGGAATACGGGATGTTTACGCGTACAACTCGTTTGAATGCACAAGTCGTTTAAGCGATGATTGAATCCTCTGAAACTGTCATAAAATGTTATTTTATTGCTCAATGAGCAGAAATTGGTGTCATCGGTTGGGAATCGATTTGAAGACAATTTAGAAGATTTAAATTATTGTAGAGTTTTGCAGAATATTGGGAAGTTTTGAAAAGCTTTTTTGAATGTTCTGGAAAGTATTGGAAAGTTTGGAAACCGAATTATCAAATCTTTTGAATGAAAATTAACATCTGGTGCATTACTTACAATTTTATGAGTTCTTCAAAGTAAAAATGTGGGAAAATGGATATGAAAATGAAGAAAATCAGAACGGCAATAGTTTTATTAATGACTGTTTTATTTATTTTGGCATGTAAAAATCAGAATGATGCACCTAAACTGCCTGAAGAAAATAACATTGCTGATTCTGAAATGGAGCAAAATCTAAAAAAAATCAAACTTGTTCCAGATTATGATTGGCAAGCTCCAACAAAAGATGAAAATACTTTTAAAGGATATTTGGCAGTAGAAAGTTTTCTTTCATCTGATTACAACAGAACCGTAAACATTGGTGACATTTTAACTTTTCATATAAAGGGAAAAGTTAGCACAAATATTAAGACAAAAGATGGAAAAGATAACCGGTATCTTACAGTTCAGCTTATAAGTTCAGATTGGAAATTGCTTGGCGACCCTCGACCGCTTCGTTTTGATGAAAATGGAAATATAGATGAAACTGTAAAATATAAGTTTTTTGTAAATGATTACCAGATAAACAATCCTGAAAAATGTAAATTATTTTTTAACTGTGATATGGAAGTTGTTTATGACCCAGAAGGATTTATTGAACTGGAAATTGAATCAATTGAATATAAGGATGACCAGATTGAAAGAGTTTCTAAAATTGAAGCTACAGAAGAATATACCCTTACTTTTGAAGAAAACTTTGATGGAACTGATTTGAATCCTTTAAAATGGAGACGAAGAGCTCAACTTCAGCATTCAAATATGAAAGAACCTTGGAATTGGGCAGATGAATGTTCTTATGTTGAAAATGGAAATCTTGTTATTGAATGCAGAAAAAATCCTGTTACTGGACGATATGAGGCGGGTGGTGTAGAAACTGACGGACTTTTTGAACAGTGCGGCGGTAAATATGAAATTCGTTTTAAGATTGATGACGGTCAAGGCTGGTGGTATGCATTCTGGCTTATGAATATGACAGAAATGAATGTAAATAAAAGTGCCACTGACGGTTGCGAAATAGACATTCTGGAATTGATTCCTCATGAAAAATACATTCAGACAAGTTTTAACTGGGATGGTTATCCTGAAGATTTATTAATTAAACAGGCTTATTACGAACGATGGAACTTTGATGAAAACTTTTTTAACGACTGGCATACTGCGACTTACTACTGGATGGAAGATGGTTATAAACTTGTTATGGATGGTGATGAAGATTCGGCGCTTGTTATTCCTGCAAGCAAAACTGGTGGTGTAAATCATTCTGCAAACTTTATTTTTATTACATCAGAATATGGCGACTGGTATGGAACTCTCTGGGATAAGAATCCTAAAATTAAAGATGAAATGCTTCCTGCCCGAATGCTGGTGGATTATGTAAAAGTTTGGAAAGGTGGAAACGAACCAATCGAACAGAAACCAATCGAACCTAAATCTACTACATATACATTAAAACCAGACTACAAATGGGATGAAACAACAAATGCTCCTTCAACTACAGAATATGATTATTATGGAATAAGGGTTGATCTTACAGAAAAATATGACAAACTTCCTGTGGCAGGAGAAACAGTTTCTGTCAATTATACTTTTGTTTCAGATAAGAATCTTTCTGATTTGAACTTTTTTATAGTTGATACTTCATCAGCTGCAGATTATTGGTTGAAACTTGATGGAGGATATGAAACAGAAGGTCATATTCAGAATATTACAGCGGGCACAGAGTTTACTTTGTCCTACAATCCAACTCTTGCTATTTCGCCAAAAAGCAACATTACGCTATGGATTTATTATCCAAAAACAGTCTTTGATGAAGAAATTAGCTTTACAGTGAAAAACTAATAAAAGCTTTGAAATAAAGATGAAGCGCGGATAAAAGCCCTTTTTCATAAGAATTAGGGCGAAATCCAAACTTAAAACAAACATCCAAACCACAAAACATTCCCTCCAACCACCAAACGGCCTTCCAGGGCTTACCTACGGACGGTACTCGCCTTCGGCTCGTACTCGCTTCGCGACCCTTCCACGCCTTCGCAAGTTCCATCATGTTTTGTAATTAACACCAAGATTTCTAAAACTCAGTAAAGAGTGAGACCACCAAAAAAATGTATTTTATATTGTTACTCTGTCCCCATTGATTTATAAAAAATTTTGTATTTATTATTCAAAAATCACAATTACATTTTTTTAGTCATTCTTATTTCTGCCAGATAAGTTCCATCTTTTAACATAAGCGCATCTGGAAAACGACAAACTTCTTCAAAACCAAATTTTTTATATAAAGCAAGAGCCCGTTTATTTCCTTCTACTACATCAAGATTCAGGCGGGTTACGCCACCAAAATTTTTTGCCGCCTTAATCATTGCTTCAAACATCTGGCTTCCAATTCCTTGTCCCCAATAATCTTTCAAAAGGGCAATTCCAATATTTGCTTTATGATGCAATTTTATTTTTCCATTAAAGTCTATCTGACAGTTACCGGCAATTTTACCCTCAACTTCACAAACAAGCATCAGCTGATAAGGATTTTCCAAAGAGCTGTTTATAAATTTTTTTTCACCTTCCACAGAATATGCAATGCAATCTTCAGGTTCCCTCAAAATAAAATGAGTTTCAGCTGCTGACTTCACAAGATAATCATACAATCCTTGAGCATCACTTTCCTGCCCATTTCTAAGAACCGCTTTTCTTCCATCTTTTAATGTAAAAATTATATTTTCTATTTTCATATATTGTTACTCTGTCCCCATTGATTGGCGTGGATATGAGGTTTAGTAGTTGAGGATGATTTTGTCGCCTATGGTGATGTTGTTTTTGGCGAACCAGCCTTGGGGAACTTCTAGGGCGTAGCGGACGGAAACGGTGCTTTCTATGGAGGATAGGCTGAAAGGTTTCATGTCGAAAATGTCGCGGATGGTTCCGTTTGAGTCGATGTAGGCGATTGAAAGGGGATGTGGTGTGTTTTTCATCCAAAAGGATAAAATCTGGTCGTGTTCAAAAACAAAAAGCATACCTGTGCCGTCTGGTATGTGTTTTCGTTCCATAAAGCCGTGGGCGCGGGTTTCGGAGGTTTTGGCAATTTCTGCTTTGACGGTGTAAGTGGTGCCATTTTTTGTTTGTATGATTTGATTCTTTGTAGGAAGTTTTTTGGTGCAAGCTACAAAGCTCAAAATGAAAAGTGTCAAAATTAAAATATAAGGATATTTCTTGTTCATTGTGGATTCCTGTGAGCGTTTATGAAAATATTAAAAATCATCTAAGAACATTTGACGAACTTTTTCTTCGCCAGATTTTTCGATGGTGTTATAATTGGAAATCTCTTTTGAAATTATATTATCTATGTATTTTACGGAAAGAGGCTTTTCCAGAATCATTGTAACTTCTTCGTTTTTCCAGACTGTTTTTTTTGGATCAAGGCTGTTTGGTTCACCATATTTTTTGGATAAGGTTTGAAGCATGGAATAATAATCCATTTTGTTTGGATTAATGTTCAATATGATGGTGTAAAGTTTGTCGTTGTAAAATTGAAAATAGCATTGTGTAAAAAAAACTGAGCCGTGGCCGTATTCTGCATCGGTTTCGATTAAAACTTGGTTTCCGCCAGGAATTAAAGAAACATCTCTGTCGCCATGGTAGCCAAAATCTGGGTCTTTTAATAATTCTAGTTTTGTGTCGTTTAGAGATAAACCTAATTGCAGCTCTTTGTAACCATAGGGTAATGGCGAAAAGGCATTTAAGCTAAAACTGAGAAAAAATAGGGCTGAAAACAAAAATAATGGCTGTTTTTTCATAAGTAGATTATCGGAAGTTGAGGACAAAAAATAAGGAAATTAAATGGCAAAAAAAAGGTGATTTAAAAAAAGGATTTAAAGGCTAGGGTATGGAAGTGCGCCGAAGGCGTTGGTAAGCGGCCTTGGCTGCGTCCAATGCAGCGCTTTGACGCGGAACACTGGAACACCCGACCCGAAGGACGGAACGAAGTGGAGGACTGAGGGTAGCCCCCACTGCATTAAAAATAATAAAAAACTATTTTGATTTACGATAGAAGGTTGCCTGTTTTACTAATTCTGGTACATCTTTGATATAAATCTTGCCTTCTGGGGAAAGTTTTACATGGGATGAAGTTTGAATGTCGTAAATGGCTTTTGCCTGAATGTTGTTTGGAATGCCGCACATATTCACTAAATCTTTTGGTGTTAGGTCGGTTTGGAGGCCTTTTGCAACCATTTTGTCGATATTAAGTTTTTGCTTTTCGATTTGGAGGGAAAGCATATCGATCATTTTGTGGTAAGGGTCGGCGAGATTGGCGTTATCTAACTGACGGTACATTGACCAAAGTCGTTCGGCAAGGGTTGTGGTAAGACGAGCAATCAATTGTGGTTGGGTTGTTACCATCTGGTTGAAGTTGGCAAGGTTAACTACCATAAGTTTGCAGTCGCTGTGAGCTATGGCGTTGGCGGATCGTGGTTTGTTTTCCAGAAGTGCCATTTCGCCGAACATATCGCCTTTGTGGAGAATTGCCAATGTAACTTCGTTTCCATCTACAACTTTGGAAATTGTAACTTCGCCGCTTTGTATAATGAACATATCGTTGCCGCTTTGGGCTTCGGAAAATATCATTGTGTCTTTTGGATATTCTCGGGTTAAATCTTTTGTTGGTTCAAAATAAACGGCATGGGTTTTTTGTTTTAAAAGTACGAACTTCTGTTTTGAATACTCTGCTAAAGGGCCTACTGGTCGAGTTTTAAGGTACTGATAATAGGCGTAAACGGCGATGTTGTTTCGGTTTACTTTTTCGTAGTATTGTGCAACTTTGAGTATTTGATCTGAAGTGTCGGAAGCTACGGTGTTTAAGGTTGCTTTTGTGAGCATTTCGTTCATTACGCGCATTCGGTTTGCGAAGGTACGAATGATTTTAAGTGCTACTGGTGTGTTATTTACGATTAAATCTGGATACTGGTCTTTTTTTACGGCGATGGCCATAACATCTGTAACGGCTATGGCTGTTTCGATTTGGAGATGTCCGGACATACATGGAACTACACCTACGAAGTCGCCTGGTCCGAACATTACAGGTTGAATGCCAGAACCAGAGGATTTAAAACATTGTACTTGGCCTTTTTGAAGGATGTAAAAACGGTCGTTGTCTGCTTTGCCTTCAACAACCATGTAAGAGCCTTTTTTGAAATTGATAATCTGTAATTGTAGCACTGTCTATTCCTGTTTTTTAAAGTATAGATTTACATTTTTTCTTTGTCAATAAAAGTGTAAGTCGGTTTATTTTTATTATTTATCGACAAAAATAATTTCTGGCTCAAGTTTAAAAGAATACTTTTCGTAAACTTTTTTTTGTATGGTTTCTACTAATTGTTTTACATCTGTGGCTTTGGCGTTATTAACATTGATGATGAAGTTTCCGTGGAAGGGTGCTACTTGTGCGCCTCCAATCTGTAGGCCTTTTAGTCCTGCGTTGTCGATGATTTTTCCACTTGGTTGGCCGAAGTCCCTGTTATTTTTGAAAACTGAACCTGCGCTTGGATATTTGAAGTGGCCTTTGTCTACTCGTTCTGCTATGTATTTTTTGCAGGCTTGTTCGATTTGGGGCTGATTTTGTGGTTCGGTTTTTATGAGTTTGAATGTGGCTGATGTTATGAGTTTGTTTCCATTTTGAAATGGTGATTGTTTATAGTCCCAGTGGCTTGGGTTGTAAGGCGTAATGATGGTTTGTATGTTGCTGGGAATGGAAAAATCTATGTGGGTGGTGGAAACTAGTATGTCAGAAAAGGATTTATCGAAGCAGCGGGCATTCATATAGACTGCACCACCTATGGAGCCTGGGAGTCCTGCAAATTGTTCGGCACCGGTAAGGAGATTTTTTGTGCAGAAATTAACGAAGGATGAAACTGTGGTTCCGGCGTTACAGGTTACAAAGACTTGGTTATTTGTTTGGGAGGAAATTTCGATGTGGGAGATTTTTTCGGTGGAAAGAATTACGCCTTGAAAAGTTGCATCTGGGAAAACTGTGTTGCTGCCGCCGCCAAGAATGAAGTATTTTAATTGGTTTTGGACTAAATAGTTGAGGGCTAGTTCAAAGCTTTTTTCTGTGGCTGGGGAAACAAAAAGGGCTGCATTTCCGCCGATTTTGAAGGTGGTTTTTTGTGCTAGGGAAACTTGGGTTTTAATTTCACCGGAGAATTCCTGGGAATTTTGTAAATGATTTATGAAGTTTTCGAAATTTTCCATAGGTTTAATATATAGGAAAAAAAGATTGGTATAAAGGGTTTTTTTGATAATGAAAGGGTGCAGGCCCGAGCATGGAGCACCAACGAAGTTGCCGACCGCAGCGAAGCGAGGACGGTGAGCGGGAGCGAAGTGCGGAACGCGAGTTGTGGTTAAGATGGCCTGAGGAAAAATGAATAAATGACAAGAAATTGAAAATTTGGTATATTTACTTTATAAGCTTTGTGCTTAAGTCTATGAAATATAGAGGTATTTTATGAGTTTTAAAGTTTTTAACACGATGGGTCACAAAATGGAAGAATTTAAGCCAATTAACGAGGGTTATGTTGGATTTTATGGCTGTGGTCCTACGGTTTACAATTATGCTCATATTGGAAATTTGCGGGCTTATGTTTTTTTGGATGTTCTAGATAAGACTTTGAAAATGCTTGGTTACAATATTAAGCATGTTATGAATATTACTGATGTTGGACATTTGACTGGCGATGGTGATGACGGCGAAGATAAAATGAAAAAAACTGCGGAAGAACGCCATCAGTCGGTGCTGGAAGTGGCAAAATATTATACCGACGCTTTTATGAAGGATATTGATGCTTTGAATATTCGTCATCCGGATGTTATTTGTAAGGCAACGGACCATATTCAGGAAATGATTGATTTGATTAAGCAGATTGAAGCTAACGGTCATACTTATATGGCTGGCGGCAACTTGTATTACGATATTTCTACTTATGATGATTACGGAAAACTGGCTAATTTGAATCTTGATGAGCTTAAGGCTGGAGCTGGTAAACGAAAGGTTGTAGTTGTTGATGAAAATAAACGCAATCCTGGCGACTTTGTGCTTTGGTTTACAAAATCTAAGTTTGAAGATCAGGCAATGACTTGGGATTCTCCTTGGGGTCGCGGTTATCCTGGATGGCATATTGAATGTTCTGCTATGAGTATGAAGTATTTGGGTAAGCATTTTGATATTCATACGGGCGGAATTGACCATGTTCCTGTGCATCACACAAATGAAATTGCTCAGTCGGAAGGTAGTTTTGATGCTGCTGAACGGGCAAAAGGTCCTTGGGTAAACTATTGGATGCATAATGAGTTCCTTGTTATTGAAGGCGGAAAAATGTCTAAATCTTCTGGGCATTTTATTACTTTGCAGACTACTTTGCCTGCGGAAAAGGGTTATTCTTTGAAGGACAAGGGTTTTGAGCCTTTGGATTATCGTTTCTTCCTTTTGGGCGGTCATTATAGAAGACAATTGGTTTTCTCTTTGGAGGCTTTGGAATCTGCTAAGTCTGGTCGTGCGGCTTTGAATGCTCGTGTGGCAAAATTGATTGCTAAGGCTAATGATGAAGAAAAGCTGGGATTAACTAAAGAAAACTTTAAGGAATTTTTGGGCGGCTTGGTTTTTGAGAGTGAAAACTATAAGAAGTTTCGGGAAGGGCTTGAAAATGATTTGGCAACTCCTGTGGCAATGGCTGCGTTACAGAAAGAATCTAATGGTAAGGGTGTAAAAGCTTCGGAAGCATTAAGCGCAATTTTGAAAATGGACGAAGTTTTGTCTTTGAGCGTTATTGAAAATGCTTTTGTAGTTTTGGAAGAGCAGAAAAAATTAGAAAATGCAGAAGCAAACGCCAACAGTCACGCTGGAGACCCAGAAGCTGCAGAAATTGACGCATTGGTAGCGGAAAGAACTTCGGCAAAGAAAAACAAAAATTTTGCCCGCGCCGATGAAATTAGAAATCTTTTGGCGGCAAGAGGAATTACCATTATTGATACACCAACAGGACCTACCTGGAAACGCGGATAATTTAGCTTGGTGGCAGAAAGTTTCTTGGTTCAAAGCTTGAACGCTCGTGATTGACTTGTAAAAATCTTTACGACGCTTGTTTTTGTAACTATTATTTTTGTTTGTGTTTTATTATTTACATAGATTAAATAGAAGCACTTTTATTTTTTTGTATTACAGAATAAAAAAAATAATTTATCTGTAACTATTTTGAGGGTATTGTGGTTAATGATGTACTAGAAAATCAGGATGAGATTAGTGTTGCCTTAAATGCGGGCAATCCAGCTGATTTTAAAACGATTTATGATTCTTCAATGCAAATGCTCTTCAAAATATCATACAGAATTGTTAATGATGAAGAAGCCGCAGAAGATTTGGCTCATGATTCGTTGATAAAGGCTAATGAAAAAAATCTGGTGTTTCCATCGCTAAATGATGCAAAATATTGGCTCATTCGGGTTGTAAAAAATGCGTCGTTGAATTATGTAAAGCGCAAGAATCGCGAAAAAAAGGCTTATGAAAAAGTCTTGTACGAGGAACATAGAAAGGTGGATTCTGGAGAAGAAGAAGTTCTTAAACAGGATTCCATAGATAAAGCTAAAGAAGCTCTTAAGAAATTGCCGAAAAACTTACAGGAAGTACTTATTTTAAAAGAGTATGGTGATTTGAATTATAAGGAAATAGGTAAGGTTTTGGGAATTACAGAGGGGAATGTAAAAGTTAGGGTTTTTAGAGCTAGAGAACAATTGTTAAAGTTAATAGGAGAAGATGATGTCTACTTGTCCAACTAAAGATTTACATTCAATTTATCTTGATAACGAGTTGCCTGAGATTTACAAAAAGGATTATGAAGCCCACCTGAATACTTGTGTGGACTGTCAGAAACAGTTGGCAAAACTTAAGGCTCTTAAAGAAATGTTCTCTGCTGATTCCCAAGCAATTTCTGTTGATTCTTTGTATCTGGATGAAAGTTTTGAGCGTCTGAAAATAAAGATGTCATATAGTAAAACAACGGAAAACCATTCAAGACAGTATGGTTTATTTTCTAAAAGACGAAGGGTTTATTCACCAAATAGCTATAATGTATTTAAATATGCGGTTCCTGCAATGGCGGCAGCGGCGGCTTTTGCCTTTATAATTCCAATACGCGGAAACCTTTCAAAAACAAATAAAACGCCAGAAACTGTACATATTGCAGTAAATAATACAAACGCAAATACAAACTCTTTTAATTCTGTGGTTGTTCCTGGTGGAAAAATCTCTGTGGATAATAGAAATGCTAAGGTAATTTCTGGTAATATACATAATTCGGTAATGTCTGGCCCTTCTGCTGTAAGCGTGAACTTTTCTGGGGTGAATAACAACATTCATTCTGTAAACAGCATGGGTTCAAGTCTTAACACAAATAAAACACTTATTCAGGATGTGGATGTGTTTAGACCATCTTTCATTTTTAATGATGAAGGTGAAAAGGCTATTTCCATCAAAATTACGGTTCCGGGGATGAGTTCAGTTCCTGTAACAACAGAAATTGAATTACCTTTGGCTGTTTCTTCAGGTCAGTTTTAGTGGATTCATCTGGAAAGTTAAGTTATATATTTAGAAAATATTCTCTTGTTCGCGCGGCTTGCCTTCTTTTTTTACTTGCCATAGCCATGGTGGTTATTTTTGTTGTTAGTTCAAAAAATAAGCCGGAGCCTGTTATTGAATCGATTGTTCCGTCCGTTGGTTCTCCGGGAGATGTTATTGTTATTAATGGAACAAACTTTGGCGATACCCGAGACATGAGTTATGTGGAGTTTGCTGGTTCAAAGCTTACATCAAGTTCATATTTGTCTTGGAGCGATAATTGCATAAAACTAGTGCTTCCTTCCAATGTTCAAGATGGTTTGGTCATTGTAGGCACTAAAGATTTGCGTTCTGCACCAGCTTTGTTTGCCAATGAAGTGGACATTCCAGTTCCTGTTCCAGAAAATCAGCAGTCTACAAGGCCAATAGTTTCCAGTCTATCTTCTGATAGAGTTTTAGTTGGGGATGTTTTGACCATTTACGGCAACAATTTTGGAGACAGCAGAGGTCATTCTAAGGTTTTATTTACCGTAAATTACAATAAGAAGATTTCAGAAACTGCATTAATGAATAGAAACGCTCTTACAGAAAATATGATTTCTGCTTCTGATTTTGATGGTGATTATGTTTTGTGGAGCAATACGGAAATAAAAGTAAGAGTTCCAGATGGTGCTAATTCTGGCGTTGTAATGGTAGACACTGTAAAAGATAAATCTGAGCCAAAAAATATTACTGTTTTGCGAAATGTGGGCGAAAAGCATTATGTTGCAAAAAAAATCTATTTAGTGGAATATTCCGCCGATGTTGCAGGCATTGTTTTTACCGATGTTCCAACAATCACTTTGCGTTGTCCAATTCCTGTAGAAGCGGTGAGTCAGCCTGCAGTTGAAGTTACAGATTTTTCTCAGACTCCTGCCATTCAAAATTATCAAAATTGTTTTATTTATCAAATTACAAAATATAAGAATCTTGAAAAGTCCCTTTTTAAGCAGACTTTTGTAGCTCCTGTTTATGAAATAAATACAAGGATTTATCCAGATAAAATTGGTTCGTATAAAACAATGAATCAGTTGAAGTTTGAAGAATACACAAAAGATGACGAACTGGTGCCTTGTGGTGATGAACGGGTTGTGGCACTTTCAAAGAAGATTATTGGAAAAGAAAAAAATCCATATAACAAGGCAAAACTGATTTATAATTATTTGATTGATAATTATAAGCTTTTGGATACCGTACAAAAAGATGAAGATTCCGTTTTGGATATGCTGGAAACCAAGATGGGCGATGCCTACGACTTTTCTGTGATTTATGCGGCTCTTTTGCGTTCTTGTGGTATTCCTTGTGTGGTCGATGCAGGCATTTTGATTCAACAGAACTTGTTGACTCAAGCCCATTGGTGGTGCGAGTTCTATCTTCCAGGTTTTGGCTGGGTTCCAGTTGATGTTGCATTGGGTGGCGGATTGGATTACAAAAAATGGAATGATATTGGCAATGAGCGAAATTATTATTTTGGAAATCTGGATTCTCATAGAATTGTTTTTTCTAGGGGATGGAGTCAGTTTAAACCATTTACACAGGAAAACAAAATTGTTCAGTATCCAAAATCTTTTGCTCTGCAATCCATTTGGGAAGAATATTCCAGCAGTACGGTAAAATATTCATCTTATTGGAGTTTGCCAGTTATAAAAGGTGTTTATTAAAAATAGATTTATGTTTTGGAGGATAATATGACAAAGATTTTGAGTGTTGGTGGTTCAATTATTGCACCTGATAAACCAGATTCTGAGTTTTTGAGTAAGTTTGTAAAAATGTGTTCAGCTTGGTTGGATGCAGATAAGTCTAATCGTTTGATTTTGGTTGCTGGTGGCGGTGCTCCTGCTCGAGTTTACCAGAACGGTTTGAAGGAAGTTTGTGAAAAAACAGGTGATGCTTTTGATGCCAATGCCGCAGACTGGATTGGAATTATGGCAACTCGTTTGAATGCACAGCTTTTAAAGGCTTGTTTTGGCGATTATTGTAAAAACGATGTGGTTTATAATCCAACTTTGGATGATTTGCAGTTTGATGGTCAGGTTTTGGTTGCTTCTGGATGGAAACCTGGTTTTTCTACAGATACAGATGCAGTTTATCTTGGAGAAAAGTTTGATGCAAAAACAATTGTGAATCTTTCTAATATTGAAAAGGTTTACACTGATGATCCAAGAAAAAATCCTGATGCAAAACCTTTGGATACAATTTCGTGGGCTGATTTTAGAAAAATGGTTGGGGATGAATGGACTCCTGGAAAAAATTGTCCATTTGATCCAATTGCATCTAAAAAGGCTAGTGAACTTGGTATGAAGGTAATTTGTGCCGGTGGAAAAAATATCGAAAATATTCAGGCGATTTTAAAGGATGAAGATTATTTTGGAACAACCATAGGCTAGTGTTTTTAAGTTCCTAACTTTTTAACTTTTATGCAAATCACACGGATTCTTGTAGTTCGTGTGATTTTTTTTATGGGGAGTTTTACTCTGTCCCCAATGATTGATTTTTTACTCTGTCCCCAATGATTGCCTCGCTGGTTGAGCATGTCGAAACCT
>JAKSTL010000044.1 GCA_024402595.1 Treponema sp.
TCAGAACCAGAATCTGAAGTGCTACCATTACACAATCGGGGAATAAGTGAGTATAAATATATAATTTTAACTTATATTTGTCAATGGGTATTTATATTTTTTTAATTTTTTTTAGATTTTTGAGTTTTTTTCGAAACAGTCTTTGTTTCAGCTGGCACGGTTGTATCTACAACGGAATTATCGTCATTTGCCAATTCTGAACGAATGTATTTATCGGCTTTCCAGTCATTTATCCATAATCTGCTGTTATTACCACCACAGTCTGTAAAATCTTCCAAAAGATAACGGAACTGATATTCTTTATTTGTTTCCAGCTGCTTTCTTACCGAAAATGAACCATCAGGATTTTTTTTCATTGGAATTGAAGATTCATTCCAACTGTTAAACTCTCCAACCAAATAGGCTTTTTGAGCACCCGCTGCGGCATTAACATTTACATTAAAAACTACAGTACATTTTTTACCATCTGCAGAAAAAGTTTTCTTTAAAGACATAAGTTCCTCCAGCAAAAACAGATTTTCAAAAATAATATTAAAACATTCGCGCGAGCGTTCTTGTATATGAGGCGATTATATAACGAACAATCCTTCCATCAGCTCCATATACTATCGCCTATTATTCCTATAATCAAGTATTAATAAGGTTCACAGCAAAATCAAACAAGAAGATTATTCATCAGTTTTTTAATTCTACATAAGTTTTACCAGCTCCACCATCTTCTGCGGGGGCGTAAGAAAAACTTTGAACCATTGTACAATTTGAAAGATAATCCCGGACAACCTGCTGTAAAATCCCATCACCTTTTCCATGAATTACACTAAAATGAGGAAAATTATTAATAGCACATAAATCCAGCTGTCTTTCCAAGGTTTTTATTGCTTCATCTGAGCGCATTCCTAAAAGTCTTAATTCAAACACAGGTCGTTCACTTTCTTTTTCACGAATGTAAACACCATTAACCATTTCTCCAGCCAAATCCACTACAACCGAAGCACTTGCCTTTGAATTGCTTTGATTCTCAACAAGCTTTAAGTCTTTTTCTTTCATGGTCATTCTTACACTGCCAAATTGAACAATCCAAGTGCCTTTTTTTCCCTGCCCTACAATTTCGCCTTGATTTCCACTGCGACCAGCCACGACTGAAGCTCCAACTTCAAAACGCAGAATCTTTTCTTCTGGAGATTGTTCTTTGCCATTGTTTTTACTTACCGAATCCCTGTTAGTTTTTTCAGACGCAAAAGATGTGGCAAAGGCTAAGGCTTCTGTGTTGCTCATGCGTTTTTTTGTTTTTTTATTAGATGGAGCGTGTTTTCTATGCTCTTTTTCTTTTTGATACTCTTCTTCGGCTCGTTGCAGTTTTTCTTCTTCGGCTTCAATTTTGGCATCTAATCGTTCTGTGTTGCTTTCTAAATCTGCAATGTACTTTTTTACACCTAAAGTCTTTTCTCTTGTTACCTCACCTTCTTTTAATGTTCTAACAAGATTTTCCAGCTGCCTTCTACTGTGAACTAAAAAATCGTGGATTTCCTGCTGCTTTCCGGCTTTTAATTCATGTTCTTTTCTGCGAATATCCAGTTCTTTAGTTTTTAATTTGTCTAGTTTTTCTTCAAACTGCTGCTCTTTTTTTTCGTATTCTCGCTGAAGTTTATCTAATTCTACATGCTTTTCATTTAAACCTCGTATCAATGAAGAAACATCGGTTTGTTCTGTTGCAATATAATTTCTGGCTTCTTTACATATATTTAAAGACAAGCCACTTCGTTCTGCAATATCAAGAGCATGACTTTCACCAGGAACTCCCATTAAAAGATGATAAGAAGGTGAAAGTGTATCCTGATTAAACTCTACTGATGCATTTATACAACAAGGATTTGTGAATCCATAATTTTTTAGCACACCTTGATGAGTTGTTACCAGAACAAAAGATTTTCGCTTTATTAAATGATCTAAAACTGCCATGGAAATTGCGGTTCCTTCCTGAGGGTCTGTACCGCTACCAAGTTCATCCAGCAAAATCAAAGAATCTTCTTTTGCCCCATTTACGGCTTCTGCAATATTCTTCATGTGACCACTAAAGGTTGAAAGGTTCATATCCATACTCTGACTGTCACCAATGTCTGCAAACACATTAGAAAAAACAGGTAATCTTGTACCTTCGGCTGCAGGAATTGGAATACCAGACTGATTAAGCATGGCAAATAGAGCAAAAGTTTTTAATGTAACAGTCTTTCCACCTGTATTTGGTCCCGTAATTATCAGAACTCTTTTTCCAGTCATAAAACGAATATCAATAGGAACTGCTTTTTCGCCAAGCAAAGGATGTCGAGCTTTTAAAAGAAGAGGTGGCTCATCCAGATTATTTCCAGATTTATCAAAAGCCATACAGGAATCGGCATAAATACAATTATTTTCAATTCCCCATTTTGATGCGGCAAAAGTTGTATCTAAAAACTCCATCAATGGCAATGCGGTTTTGAAAAAAGGAATCGAAGGCTGTAGTTCTTGTGTCAATTCTATAAGAATACGCTTTATAACCTGAACCAGTTCGTTTTCTTTTTGAATAAGCTCGTTACTGCAAATAACAGCCTCTTCTGGTTCAATATAAACTGTATGAGCAGTTTGAGAAACTTCGTGTATAATTCCGTGGATTCGATTTTGCTGACTAGCTTTGACAGCCAAAACCTGTCGTCCATTTCTTAAAACGGGAACTGTAGATTCAAGAACTCCTGCAAGCTTCTGATCAGAAGTATAAGTCTGCATAATGTTTTTGATTTTTCCATTTAATGAAGCTATGGCCTTTCTTATGGCAACAATTTCTGGTAAATCTCTAAGTTCACCATCTTGGGTTATGACACGGAAAATAAGTTTTTCAGCTTCTGTTCCATCTGGAAGTAAATCTATTTGGTTTTTTAATACATTCAAATGCAAATCAACATAATGATGATTTACAGAATCTCGTACTTTTTTTACAGATAAACAAAATTGTCCCAGCGCATAAACCTGCTCTAAAGACAAAGATGCTCCATTTGTCTTAATAATGGAAAACAATGGATGTATAGGTTCCCATCTGGAAATTGGATAATTATGGGTACAAGCAAAATAAGAAGCCCATTCACGACTGGCATTTTTATAAAAGCTGATTTTTTTGCTGTCTTTAAATGGTTCTCTTTCTAAAAAGGATTTTTTTCCTTCTTCACTAATACAAAATCCTGCAACCTCATCTCGGATTCTGTAAAAATCAATTTCAGTTAATGTTTTTCGATTCATAATAAAAAAATAAAAATATTAGTCGCTCCATGAACCGGTTCTAATTTCTTCAGAAATGCGAAGGTATGAATCAAATCGCAGTTCCGAGATTTCCCCTCGTTCAACGGCGTCACGAATTGCACATTCAGGTTCTGTTTGATGTTTGCAATTTAAACCAAACTTACATTTACCAACGAAAGGTTCAATTTCTCTAAAATACAATGCTAAATCATCAGCCTGAATATCATCCAAAATAAAACGACGGATTCCTGGTGTATCAATAATGTTGGCTTTTCGTCCATGAAGGCCATCCATTAAAGCTTCATTCAAAGTAAGATGGATTAATGTACCTTTTGTAGTAGTATGACTTCCTCGTCCATATTTTTTTGAAAGACTGCCCGTTCGCAAAACACAGGAATTATCCATTACATTTATAAGACTTGATTTTCCAACTCCAGACTGTCCCACAAAAGCCGACAAATGATTTTCCAGAACTTCTGCAAAATCTGTCATTCCTTCGCCAGTTTTTGCAGAAATCTTTAAAACCTTATAGCCTAAATCTTCCCAACCATTTAGACGGGCTTCAATTTCGTCAACTTCGTCTTTTCGACCTTCAGATTCCATCTTGGTTGTTAAATCCCACTTATTACAAACAATAATTGGTGTAATACCTTGATGTTCAGCCTGTGCCAAAGCCCTGTCCATAAAACGAGGACGGAATGGTGGTTCATCTGGTGTACAAACTAAAATCAAATAATCAAGATTGCTTGCTAAGAGTTGAGGACAACGACCTTTGATATTCCATCGCAAAAAGGTATTCTTTCGTGGAATTAAAGAAAGAACCTGGCCTTTATCTTCGTTCAACTCATCTGGTTCAATATTTACTCTATCACCTGGAGCAAGAGGATTATAAAATTGTTTATCAGATTTTAAAACCTTCCCCTTTATAGTACAGTTGCGAACAATTCCATCATCACACTCAACAGTAAAAAGATTATTGGTGCCAGCTATTATCAATCCTTCCATAAAATTACCTGAACAATTTCCTGATTATTTTTTCTGTTTATTTATGCCTTTATGCCCATAAAAGCCACAAAACCAAAGCCGCAATTCCCGTAGTTAAAACTGTAAATGGAACAGCAACTTTTAACCAGCCAGAGAACTTCATTGGATAACCTTCTTTTTTTACAATTCCCATACTAACCACATTAGCACTGGCCCCATAAGGAGTAAGGTTTCCACCAAGACAGCTTCCCACAAGAAGGGCAAACATAAACAATTCTTTATTCATATTCATTGCCAAAGCCATACTTCCTGCAACTGGCAACATAGCAATAATATAAGGAACATTATCAACAAAGCCGCTTATAATCACAGAAACAAATAAAATGATTATAAAGCCCAGCAATTTTGAGCCACCGCAGATTTTTGCCAGGAACAAAGCGAAATCTTCCAGCAATCCTACTTCTTGAATGGCACCGACTACAACAAAGATTCCCAAAAGGAAGAAGATGGTTTCCCAATCTAAACCTTTAACCAGCTCCCAAACTTCATGCATATCTTTTTTCTGAATGAACTTAAACCAAAGCAAAGCGATTATTCCTAATGCAAGAACAAAAAGTCCGCTTAAGAACTTAAACTCGGTTGGTATAAAAGAAATGGCAGCTAGTCCAAAAATCATTGTAAGCAAAATAATAAATGGAATCCAGGAAATAACTTGTGTTTTTTCAACTTCCATTTTTTCTTTTCCTACTTTGGCAAAAAAGCAATAGAAATATACACAACCGGCCAACAAACCTGCCTGAATTATAAAGAAAATTGAAAGCGTTCCATTGTGAACAAAAAAGTCGTTGAAATTATAATTGGCATAAGCGGCAAAAATCATGCTTGGAGGGTCGCCAACTAAAGTTGCAGTTCCTTCCAGATTAGACATAACGGCAAGTCCAATCATAAAATAAGTTGGATTCATTTTTAGTTTTTTGCATAAAGCAAGAGCAATTGGAGCCATAACCAGAACTGTTGCTACATTTTCAACAAAAATAGAAATTATACCTGTCATTGCCAGAATCAACACAATGGCGATTCCTGTGTTTTTGCTGGAATTGATGATAGAATCAGCTATTCTTGCGGGAACATTGGAATACAAAAACAAAGCCGCAATAGTCATACTGCCCAGATAAATTAAAATAACATTCCAGTTGATTATCTCAAAAACTGAATGAGTAAATGCATAAAAATGACTATAAGCCCCAGAAACATCAGAATCTGGTAAAGGAAAAATTACATTTGGAAGTATGATTCCCAACAAAACCACAATTACAGCGGCTCCTGTAGTAAACCAAACTTTTTTATTTTGAAAAGCAATTACCAGAATATACATCAATACAGCAATTGCAAGAATTAAATATTTTATAGATTCCATAGAAACTCCGTTTTTATAATTTTTATCAAAGGTCCCCTTCGATTTCGCTAAATAATGCCTCGTATAAAGTTGCCTTATCGCTGTTGGTATTTCTAACAGTCTGACTCATTCGTCGTGCAAGATGCAGCAGAACTCTGTATCCCAATAAAGGTTCCTGATCGCAAAGGGTCAAAAACTTTTTGCTGGATAAGGTAATGGCTGTACAATTGGAAGAAGCCGCTTTTACGGTGGCAGATCGTGCATCATCACTAATCAAAGCAGTTTCGCCAAAAAAGACATTCTGTTCTGCGGTTAAATCTGCCAAAGCTATAACATCTCCTGCGGGTGTTGCTCTTTGAACTTTTACCTTACCTTCATATAAAATATAGAACAAATCGCCATAATCACCTTCTTTGATTATAACATCGCCTTTTTTATAATGCTGTAAAGACATGCTTTCATAAACCATTTTCAAGATGCGGCAATCATTTTCATTGTCCATTGAAAAATCTGAAAACAATTCTATTTGAATAAGCTTTGGAAGAACTTTTTCAAAATTATCCATAATAATAATTATCTATCTCCTGAGTTAAACTCTGTTTTATCGTACAAAAATTGCCTTAGTATTTTTTTGAATTGGATAATCAGCTGGAGGAACCAGAACTGGCTCATTGCTTTTTAACTGTTTAACCTTTTTCAAATCATCAACAATTTTTTTTACATCAGGATTTTTCTGGGCTTCTCGTAAAGCATCTTTTCGCCGCTGATGAAAATTACCTGTGTTTAAAAGCAATCCTATCAATACTCCCTGATTTCCAAGGCTCTGTTTGTATTCCTGATATGTTTTCCCAATAAAAGATTCTGGAATATCTTCTATGATAATTCCACTGGTGGCATCATCACCAATTAGCGCTCGGATAACATTGCTGTAACCCATTCCACAAGAAGCAGTTGCCAACAGGCTGTGCTCATAATCGGTTGTAAGAATAATTTCATCACAGTGGGCCATCTGCAAATGTCGTTCAAACTTTTCATCAATAAGTTCGGCGGCTACATAGATTCCTGGATTCAAACTTTCCATTGTCAAAACTGCAAGAACTGTGCGGGAATCAATTTCCAGATCGGAATATTTTTGGGAACGGTCTGATATAACCAAAGCCCGTTCTGCATCTTCAATCATAGCCCGGCGCAATACACCTTCATCTGCAAAATCGCCTGAAATATATTTTATTTCCTTAAATCTTGGCAAGGAACGAATCTGAGCAACCTGTTCACTTGGAGCATCATTTACAAGAACAATCATATCTGGTGTTATATCTGGATTGGAGTTTAATACACTGTCCAAAATCTTATCAAAACCCTGGCGCCATCCGCACAATAAAAAATGCCCTTTCATAGTCTTTAGTTTTTTTAACCCCTTGTCGTTTTTCATTTGAATGTCCATAAAATAGGACGCAATTTTACCGGTGATGGCACTAAGCAAAAGCATACCAAGTAAAAGAAGAATTAAAGCCGCAATTCGCCCCGGAACTGATTTTACGCAATAATCAAAATATCCGGCCATTACTGTTACAAGCGTAAACCAGATGGAATCAAATACACTTTCTATTCCACTTTCAGTTTTTGTTTCGCTTTGAAAAACCATCATGGTAGAAAGTACAATAATAACGGCCACCATTAAATAAACATAGGTCAGCGGATTTTTGAGGATATATTGAATGTTTCGCAGTCTGCGTTTTCGGTTTGCAGTTTTATTCGAACCCATAGACTCTTTAAATATAGCAAAAGGAAACTAAGATTTCTATAAAAAAATGCAAACCGCAAGATAAATTAAGCTTTTTCACAATATTGCACAATTACACACGATATGTTTCAGGCGCACCCAAATACGAATCTGGCATAATAGTATTTACGGAATAAACCACAATTTTTTGCAGAACAATATTTGGTGTAACAGGGTAAATCCGCAGTACATTCAGACCTTCTTTACAATCGGCATAAACAGAACAAATACGAATGTTATTGGTTACATCTGTTCCCCAAACTGGTTGATTATCGCCAATAGCAAAGTCTGGTTCTACCACATCCTTCAAAAGTTTTTTTCCGTTCACTTCTGCAATAAATTGAAGTTTGTTATCTTTGTAGGCAGGATTTGAGGGATTCAAGAAAAAGTCAAAGCTATAAACGCCCGCTGTCTTTGGAACAAAATGATATTCGATGAAAGGAGCGTCTTTTCCCTTGGCAAAAGATTGGGTCACAGGGAAAGGTTTTACAGCACCTTCAAAGCTTTTTCCATAATCAGGGAGAATCTTCCATTCAGAGATTGTGCTTTTTGAAGTTTTAATTCCAGGTTGGGTATTGGCAAAATGAATGGCTTCCATAGAAATGTAATCACCTGTTTGAACAAAAGTTCCTTTAGCGTAATTGCAGTCTGGAACTTCGGCATCAATTTCTACAAAAACATTTATGCCTGCGCCGTGACCATCATTTGCTTTAATTGTCAACAAATCTTTTTTAACAGCGGCTTTGTCCAGTTTTTCCCGATCAATTGTAATAACAATTTTTTCCAGTTGAGAAACAGTTTCAAGTCCATAACCTAAATTGCATTTTTCGATTTTCATTTCAGCAATAAAATCATTTTCCGTATTTTTATTTTTCAACAAAGTTTCGTATGGAGCGCCCGTCTGACCACAATTTGCAACATAAACACAAGCCTGCGTTACTTCTGGATTTTTAAAAGCATCAAGTTTTAGATTTCTATTAGTCCAATCCTGGCCCGTTGTTGAAACTTCTGAACCTTCCACAAAAAATACCATTCTTCCTTTTCTTGTTGGTTCCACATAAGTATAAGTTGGATAGCGGCTGTCGGCTTCACACCAATTCTGGAATCCAAAATGCTCCGACCAACCTTCCGCATAGAATTTTCCACCGTCGATTTTATCAATTTCATCTACGAGAATTTTGTCATAGGCCAGACACTGTTTTACAAGTTCTGCATAATCATTTGCAACCAGACATCCATGGGCGGCGAACCATTTGTTTTTTCCGCTGAAAATCTGCATTCGTAAAACATTCATTGTTCCCATAGCGGCAAAAAGTACCTGACAGAACAAACCGGCACCTTCGTTCAAAGCACAGGCATTGTGGGAATTCGTGTTTGCGCCAGCCTCAATGCCCTCAGAATTCTTTCCAAGAGTGTTTTTAGCGGCATCACAAGAAGGCTTTACAAACTGAGCATACAATTTTCCCGCTTTATCTAAAACCTGTTCCGCAAGAGCAAGAATTTTGTCTGACTCA
Organism: Treponema sp.; assembly: GCA_024402595.1. Classification (GTDB taxonomy): domain Bacteria; phylum Spirochaetota; class Spirochaetia; order Treponematales; family Treponemataceae; genus Treponema_D. The sequence goes on from JAKSTL010000044.1 coordinate 8,945, forward strand.
CCAAAATTTACGGGATTAAAAGTATTTGGCTGAATACATTCTGTACGACGCATGTGTGCAAGCTTTGTAGAAGTATTCAAAACAAAATATACATCATCCTTTTGCACATCAGAAAGAGCCGCAAAATTTCGTACAATCCATTCTTTAGTCCACTGCTCAATAGAATAAGATTCCGCCGAATATTTTTCGTAATCGTAAGCTAAATCCAAAAAATAAGATAAAGGAAATTCATTTGTAAAAACATCCCCCACATTCACAATCCACAAATCCTGAATTCCAAAATCATAAGCCGCGCACATCTGCTCTTTAACCTTTGCCAGATGAGTAGTATTAACCCATTCATAACTAAACGGCCATCCATGATAATCAAAATGATAATACATACCATATCCACCCTTATGACTGCGCATTTTTTCAGTTGGAACAGTACGCAAATTTCCATGATTATCATCACATAGCATTAAAGTAACACCATCCAGCTCAGGATCATCCATCAAACCCTTAGTTTTTTTATCACCATAAAAATAAGGTTCAACCTCTTTATACAAAGCCAGCATACGAGGCACCTGCATTACATCCTCGCAAACATTCTCTCTAATCAACCGATTCTGAGTTTTAATAACATCCCGCAATAAATCAATATTATCCTTGAGAGTTGCATTTTTCATAATCGCAGTATCCGCTTCACCACGCATACCCACAGTAATTACATTTTCAAATTTACCATTACGCTTTAAACCGTCTTCCCAGAATTTTGTAATTCCAGCCTCATTCGAACGGAAATTCCATGCATCCCCATAAATCGAATCCTTGCCCCGCAAATAGCGATATTCTTCCCCCGCCCTACAGCAAGGTTCATGATGACTAGCCCCCATTATAACACCCAGTTCATCCGCCAATTCCGCATTAGCAAGCCCCGGTCCATCATCACTAAAACGGGCAGACCACATAGCAGGCCACAAATAATTACCCTTCATACGCAGCAAAAGTTCAAAAACATGCTCGTACATCTTTGCATTAAACCCGCCAAAATTATGCCCACACCAATTTCCAGTAGCAGGCCATTCATCATTTATAAAAAATCCGCGAAAACGAACACTTGGCTCCTTAGAAATAAACGCTCCTTCCGCAAAATCCACAACATCCTTGTGAACCGGCAGCACATCCGCCCAATCAACCATAGGAGAAACGCCCATCAATTCCGAAATCCTAAAAAGCCCGTAAATCGTTCCCCGCTTATCACTACCCGCAATTACAATTTTATTGTCCAAAACATAAAAACCAAAAACCTCACGACGCCCCTCAACCGCTTTCAAATCAACCAGCCCATCTTTTCCAAGCTTATCCAGCAAACAAGATTTTCCAACTGTTCCAAAAATAACCAGCGTTTTTCCAGCATCCACCAGTTCAGAAGCTTTACCGTCCAGTTCCTGTGCAGAAATCCATTCAGGTGTTTTATCCGTCACCAATTGAACATCCCTGCAAACCTTTTCCGCAATTTTCAACACACCAGAAAAAGCCTCATCTTCTTTCACAAAAACAAAATTAGAACAGTTCATCAAATCACCTCGATTTTTATATTTTGGGCGCCACTTAATTCCACAACTCGCCTTCCGTGGCTCAGTAACCCTCGGCGTCCTCGCTCCCTTCGGTCGCTGCGGTCGCTTGCTTCGCAACCACTACACGCTCGGCGCACATTCATTTAGCATACTCCCAATATTCATCGGCGTCCATAAGAGTGTTTACGCATATCCATACGAAAACCAATGAAAAACCAACAAAAAGAGCGTCTCCCCACGGAAACGCCCTTTTAATTAAGAAAGTTTTATTTTACCAAAACTAAATTATTTTTTTGCAGCCTTCTGTTCACTTGGTTTAGATTTTGCACCAGCAACAGCAGCAGCCATTTTTTCACGAGCCTTTTCAAGATCATTAACCATAAGCATTGGCTGACCAGTTGCATCCAAAGTATCTCGCCAGAAGTTTCCTTCAGGATCAACAGCATTTCTATGAGCAGTTACCGCTTTAATTGGCAAATGAACAAACTGGTCGTGTACAAGACCAATAACCATTTTTGTTTTTCCTGCCATTGCAGCGTGAACAGCATTGTTACCAAGTCTTTCACAATAAACAGAGTCAGAAGCAGTTGTAACAGAAGCTCTTACCTGATATGAAGGATCAATATATTTCAAATTGATTTCGATATTCTTTTCCTTGAAATATTTTTCAATCTGAGACTTAAGGAAAACACCAATATCTGCAAGCTTTTTATTTCCAGAAGCATCAGTTGCATTTGTTGCATTTAACAAATCCTGTCCTGCACCTTCAGAAACTACAATTACCGCATGACCGCGTTTTGCAAGACGGCGTTCAAGACAAGCCAAGAATCCGTTTTCACCTTCCATTTCAAAAGGAACTTCAGGAATCAAACAGAAGTTAGTTTCGTGTGAAGAAAGAGCGGCAGCGGCGGCAATAAATCCAGCTTCGCGACCCATCAATTTTACAAGACCAATACCGTTAATCTGAGATGCGGCTTCCATGTGAACAGCGGCAACAGTTTCTTTAGCTCTCTGAACAGCAGTTTCAAAACCAAAAGAACGATCCATAAACATAAGATCGTTATCAACTGTCTTTGGAACACCAACTACAGCACATTTCATTCCGCGTTTTTCAACTTCACAGGCAATATCATAAGAACCACGCTGAGTTCCGTCACCACCAATAATAAACAGCATGTTAATTCCATCTCTTTCAAGACAGTCAACAATTTCTTCAACACGAGTTCCACCGCCGCGGCTTGTACCAAGGTAAGTTCCACCAATCTTGTGGATTTCGTCAATAAGGTAGCGGTCAAGTTCAATTGGTTCATAACCAGAATCAGCAAAGAAGCCTCTAAAACCAAACTGATATCCCTTAATTGTTTTTACACCATAACGAGTGTTCAAACAACGAACAATTGCACGAATAACATCATTCAATCCAGGACAAAGACCACCGCAAGTACAAATACCAGCTTTTGCATGGGTTGGGTCAAAATAAATCTTTTCACGAGGACCAGCCTCTTCCATTAAGTTCGATGAATCAAGAACTACAGGTTTAGATTTATCGATTACATTTATATTATTAATTACATAAGAATCATCACGCACATAATTTGCTGTGTAATCACCGTGATTTCTTGAAAGAGCAATTGGAGACTGAATTGTACAAGGTCCCAAATTGTCGATTGTAAAATCGAATTTTTCTTCAGACATTTCATTCCTCGCGACTTGAATATTATTTATAAAATATAACGGATATGATTTTTTTTCAATCAGTGTTATACTGTTTTTTATTAAAGATAACTTCAATATTTTAATTTTTTATCCCATTGTAAAAAATTGGACATTAAAATTATTTATTTTTTTTTACACACACAAACTGGAGTTTTTATGACAGAAGAAATTGCAAGAAAAGATAATCAGAGTAAAATCGCAGCCCAAAGATTTATTGCAAAAGTGTATGGATGGATGTTCTTTGCCCTGGTTATCAGTGGACTTTCAGCATTTTTTACAGCTTATTCTCCATTTATGACACAGTTGCTTTGGGGTTATCACAAAATTGGAATCTGGACTGTTTTAATTCTTGAGTTTCTGCTGGTTTTTATATTATCAGCCACTATTAAAAAAATCTCTCTTCCTTTGGCATCTTTTTTCTTTTTCCTTTATTCATTGATTAACGGAATTACACTTTCTGCAATTTTTATGATTTTTGACATAAACTCAATTTTCCGTGCCTTTTTTATAAGCGCCGGCACTTTTGGGATTATGACTTTATACGGAAGACGCACCACTCAAAATCTTCATGCAGCAGGCCGTTACATAATGATGGTGATTGTAGGTTTAATTCTTGCCTCTGCCGTAAACCTTCTTTTCAAATCCTCAATCTTTGAATGGATTATTACACTGGTAACACTAGTTGCCTTTATTGGACTTACAGCCTACGACACACAAAAAATACTGCGCCTATCTGAATTATCAGATGATTCGGAAGATTTTCAAAAAGCAAGTATCATCAGTGCCTTGGAACTTTATCTAGATTTCATCAATATCTTCCTTTCAATTTTAAGACTTTTCAGCCGCTCAAAAGACTAAAATCAAATAAAAGCTTAAAATAACATAAATATATCGTAACATTTTCCTCCATAAGCCTCAAAATTATTGAAAACAGAGGCGTAAAATAGTAAAATGTAATGTCATTTTTATAATTAATTTGGAGGAAATATGAAAAAAGGTTTAACTATTTCAGCAGCCATTTTGGGCTTATCAATGCTTTTTGCTAGTTGTTCTGGAACTACTAACAGAAACTACATTCTTGCAACAGGTGGTACTAGTGGTACTTACTATCCATTTGGTGGAGCTATTGCATCTATTTGGTCTTCAAAAATTGAAAACATGAATGTAACCGCTCAGGCAACAGGTGCATCTGCAGAAAACCTTCGTCTTATCAACAAAGGTGAAGCAGAATTGGCTACAGTTCAGAATGATGTTATGGACTATGCATATAACGGAACAGATATGTTTGCTGGCGAAAAACTTACAAACATTATGACAATCGGAACTTTGTATCCAGAAGTTGTACAGATTGCAGTTTCTAAAGCAAGTGGTATTAAATCAATTGCAGACTTTAAAGGAAAAAGAATCTCTGTTGGTGCTGCAGGTTCTGGTGTAGAATTCAATGCAAAACAGATTATGGAAGGCTATGGTCTTACTTTTGATGATATTAAGAAAAGCAACCTTTCTTTCAAGGAATCTGCAGAAGGTATTCAGAACGGAACTTTGGATGGTTGTTTCATTACAGCAGGTGTTCCAAACTCAGCTTTGCAGGAATTAGCATTTACAGCAGGTTTAATTCTTATTCCTGTTGACGGTGCCGCAGCAGACAAAATCTGTGCAAAATACAGCTACTACACAAAAACAACAATTCCAGGCGGAACTTACAAAGGTACAGATACAGACACAGCCGCTTTGGCAATTAAAGCTACATTGGCTGTAAGTTCAAAACTTGATGAAAAATCAGTTTACGAAATGACAAAAGCTTTGTTCGAAAACTTGGATGAACTTGCTACAGCTCATGCAAAGGGAAAAGAAGTTACTGCAGCAGCCGCTATCACTGGTGTTTCAGTTCCATTCCACCCAGGTGCAATCAAATATTACAAAGAAATTGGTTTAATGAAATAAACTGATTTTCTAATCATAAAACTGTCTTATATCGTGGCAAACATTATAACATTATATAAGACAGTTTTTTTGGATAAGTCGTAACAATGATAAAAAAAACTGTTTATATAATTTCAACGCTTCTTTTGTTTGTCTTTCTTTTTCTGGAACTTCCAACTATTAGCGTGCTGGCCATTTACAGCAGAAAAAATCCACATACAGTTTTTTACAGCAGAAGTGCAAAAACTCAAGGCTTTTGTATTTCCTACACACATTCGGTAAACAAAGGTCGTGTCCATGATTATTACCTTGTTACTGATGATAATAAATTAAAAATGGACAGAACAGTTTTTGTTTCTTATGGAGCTGGCATTCCCGAACCAGAAGAAACACCAGGGGCAAGTTTTCAGGTTACAGAAAGTGGATATGAGATTTCAAACCTGAATCGTGTTGTTCCACAGCTTGTTATGGCAGTTGGAATCATTGCAAATCATTCCCTTGCCATAGGAAATAATATCGAAACATCTGAAGAACATTTTCTTACAGATTTTTTTGAACCACAAACTAGTATAATTTTGAAAATTAAGAGAATATCTATTTTGAAATATATATTCCACAAAATAAACTTATAAAGACTACAAGAAATTAAAACATTACAACTTTTTGTTTTGTTTACTTGGACTGTCTTAGAAGTAAACTTTGACAGATTTTTACTCTGTTGAAATAACAATTAACAACCAATACTGTTGTTTCTGCGAGCAATCATCACATTTTTTCTTCTGCGGCAATTCCATTATTTTATTTAGTCTTTTCAATGCACTAATTAAAAATCTTTGAAAGTTCTAACTTTCACCATTTTTGGTTATACAAAAAACTTAATATATAAAAAGGAGAAAATGCAACATGAAAACAACGGACTCTATGGGGCCAATTGGAGAAGATGAATTAACTGTTTCACAAATGCAGGAGATTCCACAAGCTTCGGAAACACAGGAAGAAGTACAGGCATCAAGCGGTGCAATTGAAGGATTCCTTCCAACAACAAATGAAGAAGAAATGAAAAAGCTTATGAAAGATCTGGATAAAGAACAGGCCTACCGCGAACATAAATGCTGGCGCCAGTGGGTTACAGTTCTTATATCAATCTGTTTCGTTTTCTTCCAGCTTTATGCCGCAATTTCAGGATTGATTCCTGCTCAAATATTAAGAGCTTCACATCTTGCCTTTATTCAACTACTGGCATTTCTTTTGTTCCCAGCATCAAAAAAATTACCAAAAGATACACTTCCTTGGTACGATGTAGTTCTGGCAGTAACAGGAGCTTTCTGCTGGCTTTATATTGTTGGTGGCTATTCTGACAAGTTTTTGGCTTTCATCAATACAATCTTCAAATCAAACTTAACACCATTGTACACTCGCGCTGGTGTTTACACTCCATTTGATATTGCAATTGGAATTATTGGTATTTTAGTTTTATTTGAAAGCTGCCGTCGAATTGTTGGTGTTCCAATCATGGTTATTTCCGGCATTTTCATTATTTATGCATTTGTTGGAAAATATATTCCAGGTTTCTTAAACATTCGCGGAAACTCACTACATCGTGTAATTTCACATTTGGTTTACACAACAGAAGGAATTATGGGAACACCAATTGGTGCCTGTTCAACCTTTATTTTCCTTTTTATCCTCTTTGGAGCTTTATTGGAAAAAACTGGCATTGGACAATTCTTCATTGATTGCTGTAATGCCATTGCAGGAGGAGCTTCCGGTGGTCCAGCTAAAGTTGCAGTTCTATCTTCTGCACTTCTTGGAACAGTTTCAGGTTCTTCCGTTTCAAACACAGTTGGTTCTGGTTCCTTTACAATTCCAATGATGAAAAAGCTTGGTTATAAAGGAGAGTTCGCCGGAGCAGTAGAAGCCGCAGCCTCAACTGGTGGACAGCTTATGCCTCCTATTATGGGTGCCGCCGCATTCTTAATGTCTGAAAGTTTAGGACTTCCTTACCTTACAATTGTAAAAGCCGCTATCATTCCAGCCATTCTTTATTTCACTGGTATTTTCATTACAGTTCATCTGGAAGCAAAAAAACTGGGGCTTAAAGGTCTTCCAAAAGAACAGCTTCCTAAGTTTCTTCCTTTATTCTTACGCAAAGGTTATATGATTCTTCCTCTTATCATAATCATCTATTTCCTTTGTGCAGGATTCACAGCAGTTTTTGCCGCTTTAATGGGAATCATTTCTTGTGTTTTAATTGGAATAGTCGTTTCTATCGTAGATTTAGCTCATGGAAGAAAGCCAACTTTTGGTGGAAAAGATATTATCGAAGTAATTTGTGCCGCCGCAAGAAACATCATTTCTGTTGGAATTGCTTGTGCTATGGCTGGAATTATTATTGGAATTGTAACTCTCACTGGTATTGGCCTTAAACTTGGTAGTGGACTTGTAATGCTTGCTCATGGAAAATTATTCCTTACTCTTGTATTCACAATGATTGCTTCTATTATCCTTGGTATGGGAGCTCCAACTACAGCAAACTATCTTATTACATCAACCATTACAGCCTCTGCAATTGTTAGATGTATTTACGGTGCTTCAGCGGCAGCTGCAGCTCCAATCCAAATACTTCCAGCACATATGTTTGCTTTCTACTTTGGAATCATTGCCGATGTAACTCCTCCAGTAGCTTTAGCAGCTATTGCGGGCGCGGCTATTGCAAAAGCAAAACCAATGAAAACCGCTGTAAATGCAACCAAACTGGCTATTGGTGCTTTTATCGTTCCATATATGTTTGTTTATAATCCTGCCATGCTTATGGTTGATGCAACTCCATTAACAATAATCTGGGTTTGTTTGACAGCCGTAATTGGTATGTTTGGTATTAGTGTAGGACTTGAAGGTTATGCTTTTAGGCCAACTGGTTATATAAAAACAAATAATAATGCATTAAATATTACTCTTTCTGTTGCTGATAGACTGATTTTTATTGTAGCCGGTTTACTTTGTATTATTCCAACAACACAAACAGATATAATTGGTCTTATTATTATGGCATTGTTAACATCTGTTCAAATTATTTTGAAGGTTGTTGACAATAAAAAGGCTTTGGCATAATTAGTAATTAGAAATATTTTTATTGACGATAAATTGTTTTGTTATTAGATTTTAAATACAATACTTAAAAGCACATTTATACTGCATCCACGGGTTCCCGTAATCGCAGATTTTTATAGGAGATAAAAATGAAAATAAAACCATTAGCAGACAGAGTTCTTGTTAAGAATGACAAAGCAGAAACTAAAACTTTAAGTGGTATTATCATTCCAGAAGCTGCACAGGAAAAAACACAGACTGCAACAGTTGTAGAAGTTGGTCCTGGCACTGATGATGTAAAAATCACAATTTCAAAGGGTGACAGAATTATGTATGACAAATACGCTGGAACTCAAATTAAAATTGATGGCGAAGATCATCTTATTCTTAGAATGTCAGACATTATCGCTGTAATTGAATAATTATTCTTTACAGATGGCTCATTAGTTAAAAAGCATTGGCAATTACTTGAATGGAAATACGAGTTATTTTTTAGACAAAAGATTTTCATTTCGTAATTTTGCTAATGCTTTTTTTTATTTTCCCTGAATATAGGTTTTCAATTGCTGAGCTTTTGCACTTCCAGAATAAATTGATGTGGAATAATCAATTGCGTGAAGAGCATTCTTATAATCGCCATCTGCAGTATAAATTGAAGCAATACGATAAAATATTTCTGCTCTTAAATATTTATTGCTTTCCCTTCCTGCCGCTTTTCCATATAAATCTAAGGCTAAACTTTTATTTCCTGTAGAATAATAAATATTTCCCAGATTCATACAAGCTGGTGTAGATGCAGAAGGTAAAATGCGATTTGTATCATAAGGATTTCGTTTATCAAAAACAATCTGTTCGTATAGTTTTTCAGCAATATCAAAAAGTGAAAGTTTTGCGGCTAATACTGCGCCAAAATCCAAAGTTTTATAATCTAAAGAGGATTGTATCTTCTCTAATTCTTCCCATACATTTTCGGCTTCATACACAAGCTCTTGTTTACGCTTTTTACTATTCTTATTTTCGTTTTCTAAAGTCGCTTGTTCTTGAAGAAATCTTCTATGAATAAACTTTTTGTACAGAGCAAAAGCATCTTCATCTTGTTTAGTTTTCAAAAGATAACTAATAACATATTGAACCAAAAGCTCTTCATACATTTTGTCTTCTGAAAAATTATTTTCCAATAAGTTCCACAAATCACCTGTTTTTTCTTTTACAGTAATCTCTTTATTTGTTTTATATTTTAAATCAAGAAGAGTAATTTCTAGCTTTGGTTCTTTTTCCACCTTTAAAGCTTCTTCTATTCTGTAAATTGCATCTGTTAATGGAATCTTTGCTCTATTATCATAGCGTTCCATATCTAAAGAAACTATGCCCGCCTTTCTTAAAGCAAGGATTTCTTCATCTTCTTCCCGCTCTAAATTAGACTGATAGGCAAAATCAGAATACAAAATTAATGCTGGTGCGTAATATGGCCAATTATTGACAACATTAAATAATAATTCTTCTGCTCGTTTATCTTCATTTTGATTTTTTCTATAAATTGAACTGTTTGTAATTAAAACAGGCAAAAGCCCTGATTCTTCTTCACTAAAATCCTGGAGTTTCCATTTTTTATCATAAAGAATAGTTTCCATCATATCCGACTTTATTTCATCCGCCGCATTCAAATCGTAAATTCTCATAAAAGCATCAGATTCCAAAGCCACAAGTTTAATTTCTGAAGTTTTTAAATCTTTAAACTGATTCTTATACCCTCGAAGATATTTTCGTGCAGTTTCTGAAGCTTGAATTGAATCTGGATATTTTGCAGCATCATATAACACTAAAGCCCAGAAATAAGCATCTTCGGCATTACTAAAACTTTCTGGACAAAGTTGAACTGCATCGTCAAAAATTCCCTTTTCAAGACTAAAAAGAGCACAGTTCCTTATCCAAATAGGATTTTTGCTGGTTTTATATGCATCATAATAGATGGTAAAATAATTTGGATTTTTATAATAATCACTAATATTAATTTGTGAAGATTCTTCTGAAAGTTTTTGTATATTCAAAAACACTGCTTCCGAATATAAAGAACCATATTTTGTTCCTCTTAAATCCTCAGCCAAAGTTTCAGCTTCTTCAAAACGGTGCTCTCTTAATAGATATTGTGCATAAACAGCCTTTGTTTCCAGATTCTTTGCATTCTTTTTAATGGATTTTTTTATAATTTTTTCAGCACCAATTTTATCGCCCATTAAAATGTATCTTTTAAAAAGACCAATATAGGACCAGGAATCATAAACATTTTTTTCAATTTTATGAAGTTCTTTTTCAGCATCCTTAAATTGATTTTCTGCAATAAATACATCTGCTAATTCAAAGGTATTGGTTAACGACTTTTGCTCTGCCCTCATTTTACAAGAAGACAGAGCAAAAATTGAAAAGAAAAATATGATTAGAGTAAACGCCTTTTTAATCATTACTTATATTATCAAGGACTGCATTTATAAACTTGTAGGAATCATCGGTACCAAAACTTTTTGCTATATTAATAGCTTCATCTATAATAATTCCAGGTTCAGTACCAGACTGATATTTCATCTCATAAATAGCGGTTCTTAAAATAGCCAAAGATACTTTATTTATTCTATCAATGGTCCAACTTGAAGAAAGATGGTTCTTTATCAATTCATCAATTTGGTCAATATGATCAACAGTTCCGGCAATAATAAGACTTGCAAAAGTTCTTTCTTCCTTAGCAGATTCTGATATTTCATCAGCTTCCTCAGAATCTTTTTGAAGCCAAGAAAAATTTAACAAATCTTCGAGAGACGGTTTTGTTGCATCCCAAGAAAAAAGAGCCTGAAATGCAATAATTCTTCCATTTCTTCGTGACACTTTTTATACTCCCCAATCCAAAAGTTTGTCCAATGCGGCACCAGATTTCTTTTCTTCAACATACTCTGGTTTATTCAAAGAATCTGCCAATTCCTGTGCGGCAATCTGAACATACTGCATCTGTTTCTGCTGTGCAAGATTTGAACGAATATAATCATATACAGTAATTGTTGTGTCTGGCTGAACTACATCGCTAATTGCAAGAAGTTTTGCAGAATATTTCTTTACAACACTAACAAATCTATAATCTTCTTCTGTGTCCTGAATGTCAGAAACAAATCCTTCATCTTGAGCAAATAAAACTAAAAGATTCTGATAAGGCATTCCAATTCCCAAGGCAGAAGCTTCAGTTTTTGGAAGAAGCAATTCTCCAGCTTGATAACCAGAGCCTTCAATTTTAGACTGAACTGTTAACTGATCCAAAGAAATCTTCTTGTCAACAAACTTATTTCTTAATTCATTAAGCTTGATTTTTGCAGCATCTGGATCTTTACCTTTTGGAACTACAACTACAAACATCTTTAACATATCGTTCCAAACAAAAGAAGATTTATTGCTTTCATAGAACAATCTAATTTCTTCATCTGTTGGAGCAACTCTCTGTAATTCATCCTGTTTCTGAGAAAGAACATACTGCTGAGCAATAAGTTGTGTTTTCAAATATGCCTTGTATTCAGCTACATTCATTCCAACCTGCTGTACAAGAAGCTGATCCAATGTCATGCCCTGCTGTTTCTGTAACATTTCATTAAGTTCTTTTTCTGTTACTTCGGCACCAATCTGCTGACTCATTCCCTGAATAAAATACTGATCAACAGCACTGTCGGGAATTGTAATTCCAGCTTTTGTAGCAGCCTGAACAATAAGCTTTTCTTCAGTTAAAGATTTAAGAACCAATTTCTTTTCTTCAACTGATAACTTTTTACCAATCTGCTTTTCGTAGATTTCACAACGAGATTTTAACTGCTTTACAGTAATCGATTCTGATTTATTGTATTTAATTACAGTTAAAACCTGCAAATCTGTCTGTGCGAACAAAGCACCTGCAAACAATAACAAACTTAATGAAAGAACTAATTTCTTCATATCAAATCCTTTATAATAAAACCTTTATTTTTTAGTTAAATATTTTAACACTTTATTAAACACAAGAAATACGAAAAAGTTACAATTTTTTAATATTTCTTTTCCTTAATGAACTAAAAGACCTTTCCGGGTTCTTAACCAATGATTTTCCACCAAAAAGAACGTTAAGAAAGAGGATGTCCAAAAAGTTCGCATCATAGCGTCATCCTGAACTAGTTTCAGAATCTCACACTAAATCTTGTGGGAGTCTGAATAACTTCAGAACTGAATCAAGTTCAGCATGACAAATACTTGTTGGACATCAACTTTTAGTTCTTATCCAGTGATTGCCTATCGAAAAGAACGTTAAGAAAAACTTTTCCTCAGAAAAGTTTTTTAGTTCTTATCCAGCGGCAACCCACCAGAAATGGTTGCACGAATACGGCGAACACCTGCAGAAGATGACTGTTCTTTTTCAATTTTGAAGTCACCAATCTGGAGAGTGTGCTGAACATGAGGTCCACCACAAACTTCTTTAGAGAACCAGTCATTCTTTACATCGCGACCAATTGTGTAAACTTTAACATCTTCGCCATATTTATTTGTAAACAAAGCACGGGCACCTGCAGCCTGAGCATCTGCCAATGGCATAACTTCCATAGTAACTGGCAAGTCTTCTTTAATTTTTTCGTTTACAATTGCTTCAACCTGTTTGATTTCTTCTGGAGTCATTGGACGTTCAAAAGTAAAGTCAAAGCGCA
>JAKSTL010000045.1 GCA_024402595.1 Treponema sp.
CTCGCTACCCCTTCTCCTAGGGCTGCCGCCCTAAAACCCGCTATTTAAATCAATTGTTATTTGCCTTTATAAAAGCCTACTTATGTAATCAGATTTTTCATAAAAAACACGAAGAATAGTAACAGTCATATTTGATTCATTTACTGAATAAACAACAACATAATTTTTTACATGAATCTTTCTGTATCCCAGAGCCGAAAGAGTTTCATTTTGAACCAAACTCCCTTTTCCAGGCATATCTTTTAAGCTCATAATTTTTGATTCAAACTCTCTCATATGTTCTTTTGCAGCTTGTTCTGCATTAAGGTTTTGAGAGATATATTCGAAAATATTATTTAAATCTTCATTAGCAAGAAGAGTAAATTCAATTTTATAATTAGAACTCATATTTGTTGTGAAGTTCTCCGAATACATTTTCTGCAGAAACTACCTGTCCTTCATCTTTTTGCTTTTGGGCAGTAGCTAATTTTTTAAGAACATCTACTGTTCCCAGAGCATCTTCGTAAGCTTTCATACTCATTACAACTAAATCACCATATCCATTTTTCGTAATAAAAACAGGTTCATTTGTTCTGTTGCAGAGTTCTGATATTTCAGTTGTATTTCGCAAGTCAGTAATAGGTTTTATTTGAGGCATAATATTCCTCCGAGTTATAGTTTTATTTTAATGTACATTATTATGCCATACTTATGTACATTAAACAACGAAAAAGTATTATTGAGGTATTGCTATTCTGTTTGTAATCAACTCTACAAACATCATCATTTATATGACCATAGATTATTCCGGCAGTTTTTTTATCAATAAAGGCTTCAAAACACCAGTAATCATTTCTTATTATTTATTTTTCTAAAACTTTCTGCCCATCACAACATAAACCAAGGCTCAAAATCTTGTTATATAATTCCCCAGGATAAATATCTCTTTACTTTGCCATTTTTTGCTTCTTCCATAGAATGTTCAAGCATACCCAAATATTCAGCATTGCGTTTAGCTTTTTGGAGCTGGTTATATTCGTTTTCAGAAATCATTACAGCCTTTTTCTTTAGTCCAATTTTCTGCAGTTGATAAAACCTACTAAAAATTCATCAGTTTCTGCCACAAAAACAGCTTCTCGTTTTGTATCAAGTTTCAATATTTGACTTCTGACAAAATCTTCTTTTGCTTCATCATAACCTAACTCTTTTTGAATAAATATTAAGGCGGGCGTTGCGGGCCGCCGTTTGAGGTCCGCTAGAAGGGGTAGCGGAAAATGACGGTGGTTGAGCTTGTCGAAACAACCGTCATTTGTAGCGAGGGGAAGGCGTTCCCCACTTTTAAATCAAACTCTACTTTTCGTAGATTTACTGATTTTTCTGGTTACATTACAATTAGTTTATAAAATCAAAGCCAGCGCGCAAAGGCAATGTAATGGAGGAAAAATGAATATTCTTGTATTAAACGGAAGTCCAAAAGAAAAAAGCGATACTATGGTTTTAACTCGTGCATTTTTGAAAGGGTTGGAAAAGACTGGAAATCACGACATAAAGATTATTGATGTTATTAAAAAAAATATTGCTCCTTGTCGCGGATGTTTTGGGTGCTGGCAGGTTCAAAATGGGCAGTGTGTTATTAAAGATGATCAGAATGAGATTTTGCGGCTTTATCCTGAGGCAGATTTAATTATTTGGAGTTTTCCGTTGTATTGTTACGGAATGCCTGGGCATCTTAAATCGGTGCTGGATAGAACAATTCCGCTGATTCAGAAAAAGATGGAAGATACTGGGGACGGAACTCGGCATCTTTCAACTGTGGATTTTTCTAAGATTCATACGCTGGTGATTTGCGGTTGTGGTTTTCCAAATTATGAACACAATTTTGAGGCGGTTCAGAGACAATGTGAGCTGGCTTTTGGAAACTTGACTCAAGTGTTTGTGCCGGAAACTCCACTTTTGAATATTCCAGAAGCAGAACCTGTAACAAAACCTAAGCAGGAAAGTTTTGAACGGGCTGGGGAAGAATATGGAAAGAGTTTTTCGTTGAAAGCAGAAACAATTAAGGAACTGCAAAGTCTTATGATTCCAAAAGATGAATATATAAGGGATGTGAACTCATGAACGCGGAAAAAACTGGGGCAATAATTAAAGAAGCGCGAATAAAAAAGGGGCTGACTCAAAAACAGTTGGCGGAGGCTATTTCGGTTACGGATAAAGCGGTGTGCAAATGGGAAACTGGTCACGGCTGTCCTGATATTACACTTTTGTCGCAGCTTTCAAAGGTTCTGGAAATTGATATTCAAAGTATTTTGCGGGGGGCAATTGTAAAAAGTCCGGATATTGCGGGGAATATGAATAGGGTGCAGTTTTACCGATGTCCAACTTGCGGAAATCTTGTTACCAGCGTGAAGAAAATTGAAATTAGCTGTTGCGGAAATAAACTGGTGGCGGTGGAAGCGAGACGGTCGGACGAAAAAAAATATATTCCAATTATTTCGGAGTTTGATGGTCAATTTTCTGTGAGATTTGATCACCCTATGACGAAGGAAGATTATATTGCTAATGTAATTACGGTTCAGTACGACAAAATTATGGTTATTAATCTTTTTGCAGAACAGGAAGCAATTGTGACTTTGCCGCAAATTGGTGGGCTTCGGATATTTTTGATTACCAGTAAAGACGGATTGATTGCGGTTTAAAAGTTGCGGTGTTGAAAAATGGGAAGTAATAAGGTTACAAACCACATGCCTGATGAAAGATTAAGATTTCATGGTAATGGATAATGGACATTATTTGCTATGTTAATTACGGCAGGTAAAATTCGTCTTTTGCTTGACAAATGTGAAAACAAATGTATATACTTGAGTATATACAAAGGAGGCATATTATGACTCTCACAAAAGTATTTACAAGTGGAAACAGTCAGGCTGTTAGAATTCCAAAAGAATTTCACATCGACCATTCAGATTTATGTATAAAAAAAATGGGTTCAACAATAATTCTTTTTCCTCAGGAAAATCGATGGGAAAATTTGGAAAGAAGTCTTTCTGAATTTTCTGATGATTTTATGAGCGATGGCAGAAATCAACCAGTTTTGCAGATTAGGGAAGAATTTTAGATGTATCTTTTGGACACAAATATTTGTATTTATCTTATAAAAAATAAATTTCCAATATTGAAACAACGATTATTGGAATGTAATCCAGATGAAGTTTTTGTTTCTTCAATTACTGTTGCAGAAATGGAATACGGTGCATCAAAAAGTTTGTATCGGGAAAAAAATCGACTGGCGATGTTGAATTTTTTTGCTTCTTTTGGGAATATCTTAGATTTTTCTACAGAAGATACCGAAGCGTATGGGATTATTCGTGCATATCTTGAAAAAACTGGAAAAGTAATCGGCCCGTATGATATGCAAATTGCAGCTCAAGGATTAGCAAGAAATTTGACTGTAATTACAAATAATTATGACGAGTTTTCAAGGATTCCTGGATTGAAAGTAGAAGATTGGTCTAAAGAATAAAATATATCCGTAAAAAAAGAAATCACAGAATCCATAAAACAAATACTCAAAAAATCAAATTGCTTTTTGCAGAAGAGTGTATAATGAAAATAATGAAAACAAAGTTTTATGGGAGCGCAAGATGGTAGAATCAGTTGGCTGGAATCGGAATGTTGTTACCGACTCTTAATGGTTGAATCCGAGTGAAGAAAGTTATTATTATGCCGTGAATTGGAAAAAAGACGGTTGTAAATCTGTGCTAGATTTGGGCTGTGGTTTGGGACGGCATTCAATTTTGTTTGCAAAAAGTGGCTATAAAGTTACAGCTTGCGATATTTCAGAAGAAGCAATTGCTCATCTAAAAAAATGGCAGAAAGAAGAGCAGGTAGATATTCGTACCGTTCATGCCGATATGAAATCGCTTCCTTTTGCAGACAATGCCTTTGACTGTATTTTTTCTTACCATGTTATTTCCCATACCGACACAGAAGGTTTTACCAAAATAATGAATGAAATTAAACGAGTCCTTCGCCCAAATGGCAAAATCTTTTTTACTTTGTGTTCCAAGGATGCCTGGTCGTTTACAAAAGGAAACTTTCCAAAATTGGACGAAAACAGCATTTTAAAAACAGAAGGTGCCGAAGTTAATGTCCCACATTTTTATGTAAACCGAGAAGATATCCTGCGCCTGCTCCCCGATTTTCAAATCCATTTAATCCGCCATATTGATGATTGTTACCATGAAGGCGTTTTTGGAAAAGGTTGCCACTATTATATTTCTGCCACTTTGAATAAGCCAAATGTGGAACCAGATTATTCATCAATAATTGGAAAAGAAGTAAAAGGCCATATAGATAGACCTTTGGGAACCGCCCATCCTCGTCATCCAGAAATGCTTTATCCCATAAATTATGGCTATGTTGATGGAGTTTTTGCCGCCGATGGTGCAGAGCAGGACATTTATCTTTTGAACGAAAACGCTCCAGTGCAAACTTTTAAAGGAAAAGTCATTGCAGTTTACCATAGATTCAATGATGTGGAAGACAAATGGATTGTAACTCCCGATGGTAGCGATGTACCCGACGAAGAAATCCTAAAACAGATTGATTTTCAGGAAAAATATTTTGACGGAAAACTTTATCGCTAGCATACTCTTTTGGTAAAAAATCACCTTGTAGAGAAACTTATTTTCCCATAAGATTAGAGTGAAAAACAAAAAAATCGCACTAGCAAAAAAAATGGAAGATAGAATTAAACTGCTGAATAATCTTTACGATAACTATGATGAAGAAACTCGTTTGTGCAAAAGCCGTCACGGAGAACTGGAATATTTTACCACCATGGATTTTATTCATCGGTATGGAGTAGTTGGTTCAAAGGTGCTGGAAGTTGGCGCTGGAACTGGACGGTATTCTGTTGCACTGGCGCAAGAAGGTTTTGAAGTAACTGCTTTGGAACTAGTAGAAAGCAATGTTCAGAAAATCAAAAAAAATATTGGTTATCTTAAAAACATAACTGCATTGCAAGGAGATGCCCTGGATTTAAGCCGATTTAGTGATAATTCCTTTGACATAACTTTAGTGCTTGGTCCAATGTATCATCTTTTTGACCTTGCAGATTTGAATCAGGCAATTGATGAAGCAGTGCGGGTTACAAAAAATGGTGGCGTTATTTTCTTTGCATATCTTTCGGTACACGCTTTGCTCTATTGTAATTTTTTGCAGGGTAATTTTGATGCTGGTTGTAAAATTAATCTGGATAAAGATTTGAAAATTAAGCACGAATTGAATCAGCGATTTTCCAGTTTTGAAGTGGAAGAGTTTGAAGCTTTGTTTGAGAAAAAGCCCGTGGAATATTTAACAACTTTTGCCGCAGAAGGAGCTTTAGAACTGGCCGAAAAGCGCAGCGATTTTAAAATGACCGATCACGATTTTAAACTTTTCAGAAAATATCATCTGGAAAATTGCCAGCGACGGGAACTTTTAGGAATCTCCAGTCATTTGGTGTATGTTTGCCAAAAATCTCTTCCGACCATTCAGATTTAATAACATAATTTTTCCCAATAAACCTTTGTCCAGATTTCAGAACAAAATTGTTGTCCGCCAATTTTTAAAATTTCGTTAGACTTACAATTCTTTCTTCCCATTCAGAAATATCTTGCTATAATTTGTCCTATGAAGAAATATTCAATAATTGCATTGATGCTGACGGTTCTTCTTTCTTACGGTTTTTCAAAATCAAAAAAGAATGAAAAATCAGAAGATTGGAATACAAATTATACTTATGTTTTTGTTCATGGTCTTTCTGGGTGGGGACATTATGATGCACAGAACAAGTTTATGCCTTATTGGGGAATGCAAAATGGTTCTCTTATGAAACAACTTAAAAAAATGGGTTTTGATGTGCACGATGCTTCGGTAGCTCCTCAGGGTAGTGCATGGGATAGAGCCTGTGAATTATATGCCCAATTGACTGGTTCTGTAACAGATTATGGTATAGAACATTCCAGTCGTTGTAATCATCCACGCTTTGGAAAAGATTTTAGTAAAGACCCTTTAATTAAAAACTGGAGTTCTGAAGAAAAAATCAATCTTTTGGGGCATTCCTTTGGTGGTGTAACAATCCGTTTGCTGGCTCATTTAATGGCGAATGGTGCTGAATCAGAAATTGCAGTAACTCCAAAAAATGAATTGTCTCCATTGTTTGCTGGTGGTCATGATGATTGGATTTATTCTGTAACAACTTTAGCCGCTCCTCACAATGGAACTTCGGCTTATCATATAAAAGATCCAGAACCTGCAAAAAAAACAAAAATGCAGCAAGCCATGGATAAAATTAACAACAAAGTTCAGGATGATAGAGCTTCTTTTGATGTTGCGGCCTATGATATGCATATTGATAATGCGGCAGAGATAAATAAATGGTTAAAAACTCTCCAAAAGGCTTATTATTTTTCTTATTCAACAAATGCCACAATTCTTCAGGCAGATGGCACTTATTTACCGAATCCAAATATAATGGAAACTCTTTATAGGCGAACTTCTGAGCTTATGGGTAGTTTTGAAGGTACAACTTTTGATGGACTTGAACTTTCAAAAGAGTGGCGAATGAACGATGGGCTTGTTAATACAATTTCTGCTCGTGCTCCAAGTTCAGCTCCAACTACAGTTTTTAATAAAAATGAAATTGTGCCTGGAGTTTGGAATATAATGCCAACTTATGAAGGTGATCATATGGCTCTTCAAGGTGGTTTTAAAATTAAAAATGATGTGCGCGACTTTTATGTAACCCATCTGGAAATGATAAATCGTCTGTAAAAAAGTTTGATTTCGCTTATAAAATATGCATAAATTAGGTGATGAATGAAAGGCTTGTATATTGAATGTAAAATGGGTGCTGCAGGTGATATGCTTACTGCCGCTTTGCTGGAACTTTTGTCAGAACATCAAAGGGAAGAAGCTATAAAAACTTTGCAGAATCTTGGGCTAGATGGGGTAGAGTTTTCTACAGAAAAAATGGTGAAATGTGGGATTCAGGGAACTCATATGCATGTTCATATAAACGGCGAGGAAGAAGAAAGCCACGATGCACATTTGCATGAACATTCCCACGAAGAAGCACATCATCATGATAACCAAGGCCATGAACATAGTCACAATGAGCATCATCACGAACATGAAGAGCACGAACACTCTCATCACCATCACCACGAACACCACAAATTATCAGATGTTGTAAGTGTAATCGGTAAACTCAAGGTTTCGCCAAAAGTTCAGAAAAATGCCATTGAGGTTTACAATCTTATAGCTCAAGCCGAAAGTCACGCCCATGGAGTTGAAATTGACCAGATTCATTTTCACGAAGTTGGCAACAAAGATGCAATTATGGATGTTACCGCAGTTTGTTATTTAATGGATTTGCTTGGTGCAGAAAAAATAATTGCTTCTCCAATTCATGTTGGTTCGGGATCTGTTCGTTGCGCCCACGGAATTATGCCAGTTCCAGCTCCAGCCACAGAATATTTGCTTAGAGGCATTCCATATTATCAGGGAGAAATCAAAAGTGAATTGTGTACACCAACTGGCGCCGCTTTGATAAAATATTTTGCTCAGGATTTTAGGCCTCAACCAATGATGAAAGTAGAGCAGGTTGGAATTGGTTGTGGAAAAAAGGATTTTGCCGCTGCCAACTGTGTACGCATTTTTATGGGCGAAATGATAGCCAATTCTTTGGAAGATAAGATTATTCAGCTGGATGCCAATATAGATGATATGACTGCCGAAGAAATAGGTTTTGCCACAAACCGACTTTTTGATGCTGGTGCTAGGGAGGTTTTTACTTCTAGCGTTTATATGAAAAAAAATCGTCCTGGAACTTTAATCACTGTAATTTGTTCTGTCGATAAAAAAGATCAAATTGTGGAAACTTTCTTTAAACACACAACAACAATTGGAATTAGAGAAAAAATCTGTGATCGTTACATTTTAAAACGAGAAGCTTCCGTAAAAAAAACATCTCTTGGTGATGTTCGAATAAAAACTTCTACCGGTTATGGAACTACAACAACCAAATATGAATACGACGATTTATCAAAAATAGCATTGGAAAACAATATGAGCATTCGGGAAGTTCGCGCAATTATTGAATCTAACTAATTTATTCTGTATTGCAAAAACTTCTTCTCTGTAAATTTCCAATAAAATATGCTATCCTGGTCGACAGAATGCACATAAATATAGTACACTAAATCTAGCGTAATTATTGCTATTTTATCTATAAACCCACTATATACACGGTATACAAACAACTAGTTATAATAGAACTTCTGTCTACCTGAGAGTATTTCCCGTAAACTTTATTACCTATTTATGATTTCTGCCACTGGCTTATACATGAAAATACATTTCTGACTGTACTCATTTTGCCAGTCTTTGGTAAGTCGCTGATTAAACGGTTCGTCATCAACTGGAAAAAATCCCCAGGTTTTGTAATATTCAGCAAGCTTCGGATTTGCAGCAAAAAGATATAAGACTTTTGTTCCAATTTCATGTGATATATGCATAACAATTGGCTGAATTATATCATAAAAAATATTTTTCCCAGCTTTTACAGTAAGCTTCTTTATAATATTCAGCGCCATATCATTTAATGCTATATTCACAAGTTCTATACCTGGAACAAGCTTTGTTTCTTTAGAAAAAGTAAGATTTATTGCCTTATCTGTAAATGGAATTGAACCAGCCTTTAATGTAAAGCATGCAATAACAACTTCTGTTCCTTTCAGTTTTACTACATAATTTCTAACAGAAAAATCTTTTTCGTCTTTTACAGCCTGTTTTTGAAAATAATTGGTTATTCCATCAGCATTGTGAATTGCAACAAAGCGCTTCAGCAGATACTCATTTCCATTATCACAGAGGCGTTCATAATCAAAAAGTTGAGATTCAATTTCTACAGGAATAAAGTTCATTTTACGGGCTCCAAAAGTTTGTTCCAGTTTTCTATAATTTCTGGAATCAACTTTGAGAACTCAATGTTGAACTCTGCTCTTTCATCATCAGAATACTGAGGAGTTTCAAGAGGCTGTGCATTGCAAATATGATCATATGCTTTTTTACCATTTTCGCCGGTTAGAATATATACATCAGGTTTTCCTACCATAAAAATCCTCCTTTTCTTAACGCTAAGATATAATATAACATAAAATTGAGAAATAATATATATTCAAATAGATAAAAGCAAATAATCCACTATTATCTGTTTTATCTATCTAAAATTATCACATAAAAGCAGAAAATCCCCTGTTTTTATGGAATTTTGCAGATTTTTTTAATTTTTCGGTCGACAGAATCCTCAATTATATCTAGTATTATGTATACTATACAGTTATTTTTACAGTTAAAATAAACCTTAGTTTTAGCCTACCGTACATTGTGTATACATTCTGTCTACCGCTCATATACAATCAATTCAACTTCTGCTCGTGAAACTAATCGAAATCCAAATATCTTTGTAGGGAATATTTCTTTAAAAGTCTAAAATTTCAGACACTAACCACCGCCCACAACACCAACGAAATGCTCACACGGCAAATCTTCCCGCGCCCCCCAAACCTTCTGTTATTTCTTCTGCAGAATAACAATAGAAATATCATCCGTCCTAGGCGCCGTTCCAATAAATTGGTTTATATCATCAACAATAGCCGCCGTCTGGTCTTGAACATTAAGATTACTATGCCTCTGAACAGATTCCAAAAAGCGTTCCTTCCCATAATCATTATTCAAAATATCTTTTGCTTCAGTTATACCGTCAGTATAAAGAATAATCCTGTCATTTTCTTCAAGCCCAACTTCAAGAGTTCTAAAATCAAAATCCAAGTCGCCCAGCCCAATAGCACCCTGCCTATCTTTAATATCACAGTTAAAATATTCACACAAACCGCTTGCCACATGATAAATAATCGGATTTGGATGCCCAGCATTTACCATCTCAATATTTTCATCCGTAAATCTAAGAATAATTCCCGTCAGATAATTTTCAATATTTCCTTTCTCAGCCCGAACCCTTTCATTAATTCTCTGCATAGTAAAGTCCAATTCCACATCTTCATTTTCGTAGAATTCTTCTTCCATGGTATTTTTAACCATCATCGTAACAAGCCCAGAAGCAAGACCATGCCCCGATACATCAAAAATACAAAGCCCAGAAAGCGTGTTTTGGCGGACAAAAAAATCAAACAAGTCACCACTAAGGCTTATCATTGGATCATTAAAATATGCAATCTCCCAGTTTTTTACACCAGCCAAATCATGCTGATAAAAACTTTTCTGAACCACCGCCGCCATTTCCAGTTCCTGCTGAATCTGCCTTTCCCGTTCCTTAATCTTATGCTCATGCACATTGTTTCTTAGAATATAAAACCATCTGCTCATAGCCAGCGAAATCATAATAATAAGATAAACAAATGCATTCGAAGCAGAATTGACACCATAAAGCTCAACAAACTTCGGCCCCATTAATAAAGCCATAACAACCATCACAATTATGTAATACAACGGTTCAATGGCAAATATCAAAGGATCAATAGTTGCTAGACAAACAAAAATTATCAATGAATTAAAAGGATTCTCTCCATAGGCAAAAATCAGATATCCTAAAAACTCCAAAGTAGCAAAACTAAAAATTATTGGAAAGTTAGAATGGCGTAAAACTTTTATTTTCCTAAATATTAAAACCAGGAAAAAAGAAATCGCTTCAACCACCGCCATTGATGAGTAATGGAAAATATAATCCCTAGACTCCGGGCCTTTACTTTCAGGGTCAAAAATTAACGGTATTAAAGTTAATATGCTGAGAATAAAAATCGATACAGAAACTTTTATAAGCAATTTGTAATTTTTTTCAACAACTTTATTTTTAATCTCTTATGGCATAATAAAATTATTGATAAATCTTTGCTTAAACAACTGAAACTTAGTTGTCATAACATCATTATAAACCCGAAGTTTATTTTTTAAAAGTCAATTTTCTAATAAAATCATCCCGAACAAAATATCAATCGAATAATTCATAAAAAAGGGCGCCTGCCCTACGCCCGCACTTCGTTGCGGTCTACCCCTCTAGCGGGGTCACGAATCTTGGTTATATTACCCCGCAACGCCCCGCTTCATTTTTCCAGCAATTTCCCCATTTAAAACTCGCAAAATATTTGTCGCAAACAATAAAATCAAAAGTATTCCCTATATAGCTGATTTATAAAAATATGTTATACTGTAATCAAATATTTTAATTAGGAGGTGTGATAAAAATTACATCCGTGTAGTTTTTATCATTCAGGTTTGCAAATGCGTTGCATTCACAAACTTGAATACAACGCTTCCGTTCGCCGCCGCTAACGCGGAGGTTTTATAGGAGATGAATAATGAAAAAGTTTAATCTGTGTGTTCTTGCATTAGCTTCTTTCGTTTTATTCAGTTGTAATCATGCTGGAGAAGGTCCCGAGAAAAAACAGGAACCACAAAAGCAGACATTAACAACAAGAATCAACGAAACAAATGCTGATGTAGATTTCAAGAACGAAGTAATTGCCGAAGATGCCGCAGTAAACAAGGCAAAAACAGTAAGCAATCTCAAAATGGATGGAAAAACATTAACAGTAAATGTTAGTGGTGTCACTCTTAAAAATATTTCCGATGCCGCCATTGAAGCTGGAAAAGGAATTGGAAATGGAGACTTAAACATTGACGGATGTTCTGTTGATACCCTTACCGTTTTAGGTGGAGGAAGCAACAGTATCAATATTTCAAACACAAAAATTGAAGAAATCTCTGTTGAAAAAAAGGCCGTTCGTCTTAACTTACAGCAGGACTCAGAGATTCAAAATATCGTTGTTGCAGTTAACGACATCAAAATCGAAGCTGCAGAAACAGTAACAATCAAAACCGTTGCCGTAGAAGAAGCCGTAGAACTGGTTACTCTTTCTGGTGGTAAAATTGAATCCCTCTCACTCGATGGAGAAACAGAAACTTTACCAACAATCTTTATTAAAGGCAAAACAACAATTTCTGCAATTGAAACAAAAGACGAAGCCGCAGAAGTAAAAGTTACCATTGCCGAAGAAATTAAAGATAAAGTATCCATTCCAGAAGAGATTATTCCTGTAATCGTTACACTCGAAAATAAATACATTGTTGCTTCCAATGCAAAAAAACTGTACAAAAAAGGCGAATCTTTTGACTATACAAATATCATTTATATAGAAGAATATTCCGATGGAACTGTTACTCAAAAAACTTTGTCTGATGCAGTTTGTACAACAACAGGCTTTGACTCTTCTAAAGATGGTGAATGCACAGTTACAATCAAATATGGTGATGTTGAAACTAAAATCACAGTAAAAATCTACGCTGATGATGATCCTATTGTTACAGATACAACCAAGAATCTGGATTTGGAAGCTGCTTTAATCAAAGGAATAGAAAAAGTTTCTAAAGACGGTTTTATTTCTTCAGAAGAAGATTTCTTAAAAGTTATTATGGAAGCCGCCGCTGAATATCAGGAAGCCTTCTTTGCTTCAGGCGACAATGCTTCGGTTCGCTCAATAGTGGACATTCCAGCCAACAAAGATACAAATGTTATGGCTGCCATTGACTCAATTATGAGTTTTGCTAACGAAGTTGTTTCAATTTACAATGACATTATGAAATCTGGCGGTAAAATTGATGTTGATTTTGACCAGACAATTAACCTTGGCGAACTTACTGTAAGTCAGTGGTTTGATGTAGTTCTTCAAGTTGCCTATGCAATTATCAACAATGATCAGAACCAAAACTCTGTATATATGGAAAAAGGCCCTGTTCCAGAAGAAGCCGACGGTTGGTTCAGTAATTGGATATACGAAAAAGATAACGAAACAGTAAAATACTATTGGGAAAAAGAAGTTTATGGAGATACAATAGACATCTCTAACATGCCAAAAGACTATTATGTTGACACCTGGTACGAATACACAGACTATATTGCATATATAAATGCAATTACAGGTGAACGAACCCCTATTTATCAATTACCAGAAGACTGTTATCTTAATGGCACAAATATTTACAAAAGAGTTTATCTTGACTCAGGATACACATTCCCAATTGGCAAAGTTATTGTAACATGGGATAAATCTGAAGGAAAATATCTACTTCAAGACGCAGAAACAAACGAAATTATCTGTTTTGCTCCAGACGGATATGACAGCTATGGTACTCAAGATATAATATTACCAAATGAAACTCAACTAAAATACTTTTGGGTAAAAACTGAATTAGTAGACACCCTTGATATTTCTGACATGCCAGAAGATTGTTTTATAAATATAATTACTACTCCTACCACAGTTTATGGCTATTGCCCTAGATATACTGGCGAAAGAATTAAAGTTGGCGAGCTAGAAGATGGATACGATTCTTTTAGAACCAACAAAAATACCGTTCAGTTCTATAAACGCGAAAGAATTGGCGAAATTGATATAAGCGGATGGACAGGTCCTTCTCAACCAAATGTTGTAATTGCTTACAACGAAAATGGTGAACGAATCTATTATCTTTACAGTGATTCTATAAGTCTGGAATTACAAACAAAAATTGTTAAGAATAATATAAAGCATTATACAGGTAAAGATTTTGACGAGTTTACATCATTCCTTGATACAGTTATAACAATTAAGAACTTCTATCTTAATGCGAAAGGCGATGTTTCATTCAACCTTGAAAAATTGATGGATGAAAAAACAAATCCAGCAGAAAATATCGGTTCTGTTTCTCTTGCAACTGCACTCAATTTTGGTCTTGCCGATGTAAATAAAGCTATCAATCCTACTGATGACTCTTTTGATTTACCAGTAAAAGCATTAGCTGTAAATCTTGAAGCAAAAGCAGATGCATCTCTTTCTTATGGTGATCTTGCTAAATGTTTTGCAGTAAACGAAAATAATTCTTCTTTTAGCATTTTCAATTTAGGCAAAGAATCATCATCTTTAGATGTAGCAACAGCACTAGAACTTAAATTAGCCGTATGCACAAAAGAAGGCAATGGTGGAATTATCACAGTTTCTCTCGATGCCGCAACCGACCTTGCACTCCTTCTTGATACAGTTACATCAGTCATTCCAGGTAACGGTAATGAAAATGAGGGAACCGCAACAAATGCTCCTCTTGACTTAAATGATCAGATTAAAAAGATTGGTTCACTCAAAGTTTCCGTTTCTGATGGAAAGAAAGTAACTTGGGATAAAGAATATACTTACAAAGATATTATGGAAATTATTGGCAGCTTTATGAACTAGTCACAAAAACCATACAATAAATAATGCATTGCAAAAAACTATTGTATGGTTTTCCTAATATCATTAAGTATTTTGATTAAGTTTTACAGGACTGTCATAGATAAATCATCTGTGGCAGTCCCTTTTTCAATAATTTACATTATTTTTATATTATCTTTATAACACATTTTTGCGCCAGTTCTGCATCATTTATATATGAAAAAATCTCTTGCCTGCTCCATCATTTTCTTTTTACTCATGCCTTTGTTTGCAGAAATCCACATTGGTTCAAGATTTTTAGTAACAAATCTATTGGAAATGAATCTGGCCTCTTCAAAAACAGATATTTCATACAATAAAAATGCATTGCAAATCAAAGCCCAACTCAACGATTTTTACCTTGCAAACTTAAATCTAAAAGATTTTATTGAATTACCCTTCAAATATGATTATGTAAATCTTCTAAACACCAGCTTTTTGGTTTCCTATAGTTTTAATAATTTTCAAATCCAGCCTTTTTTCTCGTACAATCAATTAAAAACACCAAAAGGCGACATTTCCATAATCGAAGGAAAAATTGAAATGCCCTATTTATTTACTTTCGGTTTAAACTTAGGCATTCAAAATCATTTTATTACACTTGGCGGTGGCAACGGAACTGCCTGTTATTTTACCAGACAGTCAGACGACAGTTATGGCAAGCTTTTAAACGCAAAACAATACTTTTACAACGGAGCCTACAGCTTTAATTATTCCAATGCCATAATCAAGTCAAAAACTTCCATCAATTACATTTATCTTCACGGCAATTTTAATTGTAAAATGACAGACAAAAACGGCCCTATTTTTAATCCATTTAAAACTTTCACTTTTACCGGCTCAGATAAACTTCAAGCTCTTATTATGAACGAGAATCTAAGTTATTCAAAAAGCATTTTTACTTTTATTTTGAACGCAGGCAATTATCTTATACTAAGCGAAACTTCACCTTATAGCCTTTACTGGAATAGCAAAACAGATATTTTAAGTAAAATTGCCTTAAAACTGCTAAAACTTCCGTCCACAAAAGACACTTCTACCACACATAATGCTTTTTCTGGCATGGGCATTCTTACAGCGCAATTAGGCCTAGAAATACAATGCGCAGACAACCCCGAATATAAATTGTATCTTTCAAAATATTTCGCACTGCCCTACGACATTGACCTTTATTCCATAAAAATACCAAAAAATGTTGAAAACCTAAAATGGTTAAAGGCGGGTTTTACCTTTGGCTTTAGTTTTTGTTTCTAGGTTTATAAAAAGTCTTAAAAGCAAAATCAGTCCACGGAAACACAGCTCCACAGTCATAGCAAACCAAACACCCATCAGACCATAAGAAGGAATCAGCAACACCGACAGAACAAGACGGACGCCCCACAAACTAAATAAAGTCAGCAAACTTGGAACCAGCGTATCACCTTTGCCTCTTAAAGCCCCAGAAGCAACAATAGCCGCCGCATACAAAGGTTCTGCAAAAAGCTCCATTCTTAAAACCTTGGTTGCCAGCATCCTAATTTCTTCGTTAGGTGTTAATAATCTAAAAACAAAGGGGCAAATAAAATACATCAAGATTCCCATCAGCGTCATTACAATCATACCAGCACAAACCGTCATAATCGAAAAAGATTTAGTTAAATCCTTCCTTTTTGCTCCCACACTTTGTCCCACAAGAGTAATGGCAGCCTCCTGAATCCCATAACCAGGCATATAACATAAAGCTTCAGCTGTAGTCGCAAAAGAATTAGCCGAAAGAGCCACACTACCAAGCGGCGCAATCATTCTTGCAACAATAACAAGCGCACCTGTAAAAGCAGAACTTTCAACACCAATAGGCAAACCAATTTTCAAAGCCTTTTTTATACAAGCAAAATCCAGCGAAAAAATCTTAAAATCCAAACTTTCCTTCAAAGCATCAGTATCAAGCCTTTTCCACCAGAATAAACGCAAAACATCAGAATTAAAAATTGCTTTAACACTTAAAATAATCGCCGTAACTACCGCAGAACAGCCAGTACCCAAAGCCGCTCCTTTTACCCCCAGCTTGAACACAAAAATAAACAGATAATTAAAAATTATGTCCATAACACACATGCTGGCATTCATAAAAGCCGGAAACTTCATATTTCCCGTACATTGCAGCATTCCAGACATAAGATAAACCGTAATAAAAAAGGTGGACGACAAACCATAAATCAAAAAATACCAAGCCGCATCATCCATAATCGAAGTTTCTGCACCCAACCAAACTGGCAACGACCTGCTCAAAAAACAAGAAAGAAGCATCAGCAACAACGAAAAAACAAAACAAGAATAAATGCCTTGTACAAAAATCTTTTTTGCCCTTATTTTTTCGCCCGCACCAACAGCATGAGCCACTTGAACCGTAAAACCAATGGCCAAAGCATGAGACAAACTTCCCAAAACCCAAGTCGAAGAAGCAACCAATCCAATCGCCGCCGATGCATCTGCTCCCAACGCGCCCACCATAGCCGCATCAATATACTGCATTATAATAGAAGAAATCTGCGCCATTACTCCCGGAATACTTAATTTCCACACAAAATCAAGCCGTTCCCTAAAAGAAAGCTCAGGATTTTTTTCCAAAAGCACCGATAAATCAAAACTCGAATCAGCCATCTCTGTTCCTTCTGCAAACTACTGTTGTTCGCCCAACAATGCTTCCACTCTATTGTTTTCTGCACAATATTTCAATCACCAGCATTTTTTATTCGGGCAACCTTAATCCACCTTTCGTCCAGCGCCTTTTCTATCGATGAACAATTATAGTGCTAACGGCCTTCCGGTACTCACTATCCGTTCGGCCGCTTCCCTCGCCTCCAAGCCCAGGTGCTTTCCGGCTCAGTCCAGTGGCTAAATACCTCCACGCCTTTGCAAGACCTAGCAAATCAAAAAATAACATTTTATTAAAAACTTTAATTACCAACACAATACAAAAGCGTAGTAAATTATTAACTTTAGAGAGAATAACTTCAAAGGGCAATCTATTTATGGCAAGAAGACTTGTAAAATGCGGGCGAAGCTGGTAAAGGCTTTAGCGTTGTTGCAGATGAAATTAGAAAACTTGCGGAACAATCTAATGTTCAAGGTAAAAAAATTACAGAAAGTTTGCAGGGGCTTCAATCTGTTATTTCCGGCGTTTCTTCAACTACAAAACAGGTAGAATCTCAATTTAATGTTATTTATGATTTGACAAAAGTTGTTCAGGAGCAGGAAGTTGTTGTAATGAATGCTATGAAAGAACAGGCAGAAGGTTCAAAGCAGGTTCTTCAGGCAATGCAGAATATTGATAATTCAACGGTCGAAGTTAAACAAGGCTCTCAGGAAATGCTTTCTGAAAGTACACAGGTTGCCAATGAAATGTCTGTTTTAGGTTCTTCTACCCTTTTAAGTATGGAAACCATTCACAACCTTGGTGCCGAAATAGGACAGTTTAAACTATAATTCCACCAAAAGATTGAGTTGTTAGGATTTTGTTTAAGTTGGTGTTGGGATTTCAATTCAGAAATAAGTGGGAATATATTTCTAAATCATTTCTTTATAAAACGCAGGATAACTGTAATATATACATTTTTGTGTTATAATAGAAATATTCTAAAAACGGAGCCACACATGAACTACGAACAAATCTTCAAAAATATCGACGACATCTTATGGAAGGAATCAGGCTGTTCAAACGAACTTGATTATGTAGAACAGACGTCTTGGATTCTCTTCTTAAAATACCTTGATGACCTGGAAGATGCCCGTAGTGATGAAATGGAACTTCAGGGAAAAGAATACACCCGCATCATAAAACCAGAATACCGCTGGAACTCATGGGCCTGTCCAAAAACAGACAACGGTGGAAAAATAGAAATTGACCACAAAAACGCCATGACAGGCGACGATCTTACAGACTTTGTAAATCTAAAGCTTTTCCCATATCTGAAAAACTTCAAACAGACAGCAGCAACACCAGACACACTGGAATACAAAATCGGAGAAATCTTTTCCGAACTCAAAAACAAGATTGTGTCCGGCTACAACATGCGCGAAATCTTAAACTACGCAGACGATTTACATTTCCAGACCAGCACAGACAAACACGAAATGAGCCACCTTTACGAAAGCAAAATCCACAAAATGGGAAATGCCGGCCGTAACGGTGGAGAATATTACACACCTCGTCCGCTTATCCGCACCATCGTAAAAGTAGTAGAACCAAAAATCGGAGACACCATTTACGACGGAGCCTGTGGAAGTGCCGGCTTCCTTTGCGAAGCATTTGCATACCTGAACGAAAAAGCCAAGACAGTAGAAGAAAAACAGATACTTCAGAAATCTTCATTCTACGGCAAAGAAAAGAAGGGCCTTGCATACATCATTGGTATTATGAACATGATTTTCCACGGAGTAGAAGCTCCAAACATCATGCACACAAATACCCTTGCAGAAAACCTTGCCGAAATCCAGCAGCGGGACCGTAAAGATGTAATTCTTGCAAACCCACCATTTGGCGGAAAAGAACGCTCAGAAATCCAGCAGAACTTCCCCATCAAGACAGGCGAAACCGCTTACCTTTTTATGGAACACTTTATCAAAATGCTCAAAGCAGGTGGCCGCGCAGGTGTAGTTATTAAAAACACCTTCTTAAGCAATACCGATAACGCCAGCGTTGCCCTCCGTAAGCAGCTTCTGGAAGAATGTAACCTTCACACAATCCTCGACTGTCCAGGCGGAGTATTCACAGGTGCTGGAGTTAAGACCGTAGTTCTCTTTTTTGAAAAAGGAAAGCCAACAGAAAAAATCTGGTACTATCAGCTGAACCTTGACCGCAACCTTGGAAAAACAAATCCATTGAGCGAAGCCGATCTTGCAGACTTTGTTGCATTGCAGAAAACAAAAACCGACAGTACCAACAGCTGGAGCCTTGATGTAAAAGACCTGAACGCCGACACCCTTGATTTAAGCGTAAAGAATCCAAACAAAAAGGAAGAAAAAGTCCTTCGTGATGTAGCAGAAATCATTGCCGAAATGCAGGAACTGAACCGCCAGAGCGATGAACTTTTGAAATCGTTAGCGTCATCCTGAGGAAAAAAAGTCATCCTGAACTTGTTTCAGGATCTAGGAGGGGGAAAGCCTTCCCCTCGCTCGCACTGCGTTGCTCGCTACCCCTTCTGCGGGGACACCCCGCAACGCCCCGAGAAAAGTTAATTAGGAGTATAAAAAACATGATGCTCGTAGAGAATGATTACAAATCTTGGTTAATCTCTATAAAAAAACAAATAAAATCAGCTCAGATAAAAGCTTCTATTGCGGTTAATGAAGAAATGCTGAATCTGTACTGGAATATTGGAAAAGATATTTCTGAAAAACATTTGGATTCCCAATATGGAAGTGGATTTTTTGAAAATCTGAGTAAAGACTTAAAAAGTGAATTTCCAGATGCCCAAGGATTTTCTGTTACGAATCTAAAATATATGAAACGATTTTATGTTTTTTATAAAGAGATTCGTCACCAGTTTGGTGACGATTTTGAAAATCAGCTTTTTGTAATTCCATGGCGACATCATATAGAAATTTTCACTCGTTCAAAATCTGTAAACGAAGCCCTGTTTTTTGTACAAAAATCAAAAGAAAATGGTTGGAGTCGGGCAATGCTCATCAATATGATGGACACCAGACTTTATGAAACTCGTGGAAATACTTTGAATAATTTTGCATTGACTTTGCCAAAAGAAGACAGCGAATGTGCAAAAGAAATTCTAAAAGATGAATATAAGCTGGATTTTGTTTCTTTGAGAGAAAATTACGAAGAAAAAGATTTACACAATGCACTTGAACAGAATCTGATAAAATTTCTTCTTCAACTGGGAAGCGGTTTTGCCTTCGTTGGAAGTCATGTGCCATTTGTCGTTAATGGTGATGAATATGAATGTGATTTGCTTTTTTATCATTTAAAGTTAAGGCGTTACATTGTTGTTGAACTGAAGGTTGTAAAATTTGAACCAGAGTTTATAAGCAAATTGAATTTTTATTGCAACGCAGTAAATCATTTGATGAAATCTGATGATGATAAAAATACAATCGGTCTTTTAATCTGTAAAGAAAAGAATGATGTTGTAGCACAATGGACCTTGGAAAATACAAGTGAACCAATAGGGATTTCCACTTATGAGTTACAGAATGTTTTACCAAGCGAAAAAGAAATTGCAGAGAAAATCAGGAATTAAGAATGAAAAATTGGGAATATAAAAAACTTGGTGATGTTTGTGAAACTGGCTCAGGTGGTACGCCACTAAAGGGGCATAAAGAGTATTATGATAATGGTAACATTCCTTGGTTAAGAAGTGGAGAAGTATGTCAAAAAGATATCACTAAAAGTGAATTATACATCACAGAAGTAGGAATGAATAATTCTTCGGCAAAGCTGTTTCCAATAAATACAGTTTTGGTAGCAATGTATGGAGCAACTGCTGGTCAAGTTGGAATACTTAGATTTGAATCTACAACTAATCAGGCAGTATGTGGTATTTTCCCAAATGAAAAAACTATTCCAGAGTTCATATATTATTACTTTACTTTTTATAAAGACAAACTAGTAGCACAAGCTGTTGGTGGTGCACAACCTAATATTTCTCAAATTAAGATTGCTAATACGATTATCCCACTTCCTCCACTTGAAGAACAGAAGCGAATAGTCAAAATCCTTGATGAAAAATTTGCCATGCTTGAAACAGTAAAAGCAAATGCAAAAGCCAACCTCCAGAACGCAAAAGACCTGTTCCAGTCCCAGCTGACAAAAGCCTTTGTTTTCCCGCAGGGAAATACCAACACCACTTGGGAAAAGAAAAGATTGAGGGATATTATGACACTTTTATCGGGTCAAGATTTTCCTCCTGAGAGATATAATTCTGAACAAAATGGAATCCCTTACATTACAGGTGCAAGCAATTTTAATGATGATGGTACTATTCTTATTAACAGATGGACTGATACTCCAACTGTAATAGCAAAACGATTAGATGTTTTATTGGTGGTAAAAGGTTCAGGATATGGGAAAACTGCAATTGCAGATTTCGAAGAAGCCCATATTGCTAGGCAGGTAATGTCATTAAGAGTATTGCCAAATATTGAACGATTGTTTTTATTTTATTTTCTGAATAGTAAATTTGACGAAATAAAGAAAAAAGGAAATGGTGTGATTCCTGGTATTACAAGAGCTGATGTGCTAGAAATGACATTAAACCTTCCACCTCTCTCCGAGCAAAAACGCATCGTAGAACAGTTAGATTCCCTCAGCGAAAAAGTTCGTTCCCTTG
>JAKSTL010000046.1 GCA_024402595.1 Treponema sp.
TTTATAAATCCTCGATTGTTGAAACAATCTGCGGTTTATAAAAAAATAGGAAGGTTTATGTCACAGTGGGGTAAAAATATCAGAAGCGTTTTTTCTTGTGTAATAATTATTTTTGTATTGTTTGTGGTGGCCTGTAAAACTACCGCTGAAATTGTTAAATCTAATATAGAAGATAATGGAAAAATATTTGTTGATGATGAAAATGTAGATTTTTTAGATTCAATTGATTTAATCGACTTAAGTAATCAAAACAGTAAACAGATTTTTATTGAAAAGTTTGATGATGCAATGTTGTGGCATATTTATGGTACTAATTCAAACAACGAAAAATCAGAGGTTTTTATTTTAGGAACTTATCGTTTTGCAGATCAACAGTCTTATCCATATTCACAAAAAATAGATGATGTTTGGATGGCAGCTGATAGAATTGTTTTTGAATTATCTAAAGACGATTGGCAGGATTTTCAAAATAAGGTTGATGAAAAAGTAAATGAAAGTCTCGCTTTTAATACAGATAAAAGTTTAATTGATCAATTGACTACTAAAGAACTAATGCTTTTAATTTCTGCCTTAGGAGAACAGAAGCTTGCTTTTATTTTAAGTTATGAACCTTGGGTTGCGGTTTCTGCAATTTCGGAAAAAATAATGGAATCTATCCAGTTGGATTATCAAAAGTCTTATGATGTGCATTTTATAAATAAAGCCTTTGAAGAAAATCGCTCTTTTGAAGGATTGGATGAATTACAGGTTCAGGTTGATTTGCACGGTTATGGAGATTGGGATTTTCAGTTGGAAATGCTGCATGAAAAAATCCGCGAACTTGAAGAAATTGATGAAACTGTGAAGGAAAATCTAAAAGTTTACGAAACTTATCTTTCTGGTAATGCCGAAGACTTCAAGAATGCTTATTTTTCACAATTATATAAATCATTAAATCAAATTAATAATTATGAAGATTATTTGGAAAAACTAGTTTTTAGCAGAAATAAACTCTGGGCTACAAAAATTAAAGATTATCTGGAACAAGGTGGAACAACATTTATTATTGCCGGAGGCCATCATTTTGTAGGTGATGATTCAGTTTTGTCTTTTATGGGGTTAAATTAATCCAGAGCCTGCAATTCCATGGCAATTTCTTCCATTTCTCGGTCAGTCATAGCAATGGTTTCTGCAACTCTGTGCAATTCCCGTCGAACGCTTTCTGGAACTTTTGTTGTATTTTTATAATGTAATTCATGTTCAAGACTAGCCCAAAAATCCATTGCAATTGTTCGGAGCTGAATCTCCACTCTAACTAAATGTTCAGATTTTGAAAGATAGACAGGAGTTTCAATTACAACATGCAAACTTCTATAGCCACTTTCTTTTGGATTTTCAATATAATCATCTTCGTGAATTAATTTTAAGTCTGGCTGCTTCAAAAGCATATCTCTTACAGTGTAAATATCCGAAATGTAAGGACAGATAACTCTAACACCCGCAATATCATCCAGATTTTCCATCATGGAGTCAAAAGTAACAGGAAGATTTTTTCTTATGAGTTTGTTAGAAATACTTTCAGGAGATTTGATTCTGGATTTTACAGTTTCAATAGGATTTCTTTTTCTGTTTACAACATTTTCTTTATTTAAAATATCCAGTTTTGTTTCAATTTGTCTAATGGCACTTTCATAAATCATCATAATTTGCTGAAATTGAAATGCCATTCTATAAAAATCATTAGGATTTGACGCTAAAGAGACTGGATTCATGTTGATTGTAGGTAAAAATAAATCTTCTTCGAGATTATTTACTATTTCTTCTGCACTATTTTCCATACTATAGAATCTAATAAAAAAAATGTCTGTCGACAAGAAAAATTTTTTTTAGAAACTAGTTCTAAATCCAATGTCTGTAGAGAAAGCATCATACCATTTATGATTAATAAAATTCATAAATTTTACAGTGCCTAAAATATGCAATTCACCAGACATTACATTGGTGGAACAATATGGCGCCAAATTTATGCTAAATGCATTTTTATCCCAGTTTTTAATATCTTTTAAATCCATAAAATATTTATTTGCCAAAGAATAAGAAAATTGGCTTCCCACTGTAAATCTTTTGCTTCCCCAAGATATTGAATCGGTATAAATATTAAGATTTACACCTAGGGAATCAGAAACAAAAAGAAGCTGATTGACGGTATTTTGTGGCAGACTGAACAAAGATATATTGCAATGCACATCTGATATTCTGAATCGTGGTTCAAATAACAGATAGATTTCTTCCTGACTTATATAGAAAGTTCCAGATGATTTTGTAAAAGGTGCATTGTTAATTCCTGCTTGTATAAACAAAGATTGAGTAAAGGCATTTCCAATAAGCATTGTAGTTCCTGCATGCCAGTACAATTTGTTCACTGTAAGAATTACATCTTCACCATTATTTTTATCAGCTAATGGTGCACCAATTCCTCCTGCAAAATCCATTGTAAAAAGTCTATACATGCAGGCATAGCGTAAATCGGCATTAAAAACAAAATACTTGTCATCTTCATGATTTATATAAAAATAACATCCTGCCGCCATTGGTTGTTTGTAAAATCTTACTACATCACTAACACCAAGCCCAAAATGTGGATATAAAATAGAACCTGCTAAACCAAGCCAGCTTTCAGTAATTTTTGAAGCAATGGATTGAGCAGCAAAATATCTTCGAAGAAAAATGTCTGAACCAATTGGATCATAAGTTCCCATGAAAACGCTGAAATAATTGGTAGTAGAATCAATTTTTGCTTTCTGAATAAAAGATATTTCGTCAATGCTAAAATCGGCGGGAGTAGAGTGGAACAATTTTTCGTTCAATAAATCAGAAGTGTCTATGGAAAGTTCAATATGACTCCAGCTGTTTTCAGAAAAATTAAACTGTCCCTGGAAAAAAGCCTGAAGTTTTAAATCCGGATCATATTTTTCAGATTCAATGTTAGAAGAATAATTTATTTTACCACCTGTAAATCCACTAAAAAATGTGGCGCCAAAGGTGTTTGTGGCTATTAAAAGCAAAAAAAGTGTAAAAATATGACCTTTAATTTTTCTCATAATTCACTCCTTATAAACACCGCGTTAGCGGCAGCACAGGAGGTGCTGAATCCAAGTTTGAGAATGCAACGCATTAGCAAACTTGAGTTATAAAAATTACACGGATGTAATTTTTATAACACCTCCTTATAAACACCGCGTTAGCGGCAGCACAGGAGGTGCTGAATCCAAGTTTGAGAATGCAACGCATTAGCAAACTTGAGTGATAAAAATTATACGGATGTAATTTTTATCACGCCTCCTTATAAACACCGCGTTAGCGGCAGCACAGGAGGTGCTGAACGCCTCCTAATATATTTTAATTGGTAAATATTTTATATATACCTAATGAAATGATTAAACATTTCCAAATATTTCACACAAATCTCTAGTCCCAAAACAAAGATGCGCCGGAAACTAACCAATTTATTCCATAACTCAGCAACTAGCTTCTAACCATGTTTTTCAGTTAAACATAAAATAGTTCCTGTCATTGCATAATCCAGAACCACACCAATGCCCCATGAAGAACAATTATGTCATCCTGAACTACATCTTGTCATCCTGAACTTGTTTCAGGATCCCACTCCAAACCCAGTGCTAGTTCAAATAAATTCAGAGAAACTCAAACCTTGTACAGAGCCTGTCAAAGTGTTCATCATGGCAAATCCATTTTAGACAGCCATTATCAATATGTTCACTTTATACATGCATAGTCTCGCGAAGGAATAAAAATCCTAGAAAGTCGAAACTTCTTTAATCTTTTCAATTTTTAAGGACTATTTCTCCTTTACTATTATCGGTAGAAATAATCTGATTCTTTAAAAATTTGTTAAAAATAACATTATTTATAGAAGAAAATGCATATTTTTTAATAAATCTTGCATGGAAACAAAAAAAATATAATTGTTTTTTACTTGAAAACTATGATTTTCAGTATATAATAATCTTATGAGTGATTATCTTGACCCTAATAATGAAGAACTTTTAAAAGATTTCTTCGCAGAAGCAGAACAGCAGGTTGATCAGTTGGAAAGCAATATTCTTGTTATAGAGAATGATCCAACAAATCATGAGGCTATTGATGAAATTTTCCGCGCTGCCCACACTTTAAAAGGTGGCTCTGCAACAGTAGAGATGATGGAACTTTCTCATTTTACTCATTCAGTAGAGGATGTACTCGACGAAATTCGTTCTGATAGAGTAAAAGTTGACGAAGATGTAGTTGATCTTTTGTTAACTTCAATAGATGTTATTAAAGCAATGCTTGAAGCAAGACAGAATGGTTACCAATATGAAGAAAATATCGATTCTATTTTGGAAAAACTTCATTCTTATCTTCCTTCATCAAATAAGGCAAAGGCTCCCGTACAAAAGCCAGCTTCAACACCAACTATGGCCGCTGCGCCAACTCCTTCGGTTAGTGTTCCAGTTGCTGCACCTGTTCAGGAAACTGCACCTTCTTCAGATACTGGCTTAAAGTATCCTGCATTATCAGAAGATGATTTTATCGAATTAAAAGGTGCGTGCGAAGGCGATCAGAAGCTTTGGTGCGTTGGTGTTAAGTTCGATGAAGCAAATCCAATGAATACAGTTGGTGGCATTCAGGTATTTGCCGCTTTGAAGAATGTAGGTAATGTGCTTAAGACCATTCCTGATTTTGATGCATTGTATGAAGATCAGTTCTATGAAAATGTTTTCTATTACATTGCTACATCCGAAGATGGTGCAACAATTGAAGACTGTGCATTCCTTAGTGATGTTACATTGATTACTGATGCTCATAATATTACAGAAGAAACTTTGAACGCAAAAGCCAGTACTCCTGCACCGGCAAGTTCATCTTCTATCAATGATGACTTATTGAAAGAAATAATGCAGGATAATGTTACTGCAAGACCGTCGGCTCAAGCAGAACCAATGCCTCCAATTCTTGAAATTAAAACTTATGAACAGGTTATGGCTGAACAGGAAAAAGAAGCTGCAGAAACTAAAAAAGAAGAGCCTAAAGCTTCCGCTCCAACATCAGCTCCAGCTACAACTGCTGCACCTGAAAAAGAAGTTGCTGAAAAGGCAAAAGATACAAAAGCTGCGGCCAATAAAGCACAAGGAAAAGAAGGTCAGCATAATCAGCAGAGTTCAATTCTCCGCGTAGATTCACGCCGTATTGATAATCTGTTGAACCTTGTATCAGAAGCTGTAATTATAAAGGCATCTTTCAATCAGTTGTCAACACAAACTGCAAATGAACTTATCAATTTCCAGTCTTTGGAATCATCTTTCAAAGAGAAATTGCATGGTTTGTTCGATAAACTTCCAGAATACTTTGCTCAGATGAACGAAGGTGTTCCATTAAATGATATCAAGAAACAGATTCTTGAAGACTATGGAACTATGGGAAATATGTTTGATTCTTATGAGTCAGACTTAAAACAGATTACAGGACGTTTCCGCTCATACACACAGAATCTTGGAACAATTGCCAGTGAACTTCAGGAAGGTGTTATGAAGATCCGAATGGTTCCAATCAATCAGATTTTCAGCCGTTTCCCACGAGTTGTTCGCGATTTACAGAAAGATTTAAGTAAAAAAATCAATCTGGTAATTGAAGGTGAGGACACAGAACTTGATAAGTCGGTTGTAGAAGATTTGCTCGACCCAATTATGCACTGTGTACGAAACTCTGTTGATCACGGTATAGAAACTCCAGAAATTCGTAAAGCTAATGGAAAACCTGAAGAAGGAACTGTACTCTTAAAGGCATCTAACGAAGGTAATATGATTGTCATTGAAATTAAAGATGACGGTGCCGGAATTGATGCAGAAAAAGTAAGAAATAAGGCTATCGAAAAAGGTCTTGTACATCCAGATAAAGTTTTGTCAGAACAAGAGATTTATCAGTTGATTATGATGCCTGGCTTCTCTACAGCAGAAAAAATCTCAAATATTTCTGGACGAGGCGTTGGTCTTGATGTAGTTAAGACTATGATTAATAATCTTAAAGGAAGTATTTCTGTTAATTCTTCAAAAGGAAAAGGAACATCTTTCATTATCAAGATTCCATTGACTCTTGCAATTATTCAAGGTCTTCTTGTACGAGTTGGTAAAGAGATTTACTCAATTCCAATTGCAAATGTTATTGAAAGTCAGTGTATCCGCATGGATGAAATTAATCATATTGATAACTACGAAATTATGAATGTTCGTAATGAAGTTATCAGTGTTTTAAGACTTTCAAGATTGTTCAACATTAAAGAGACTATTCAGAATGAGGAATGCTATATTGTAATTGTAGGAACTCAGGAAAAGAAAATTGGTGTAATGGTTGATTCCCTTATTGGTGAAGAAGATGTGGTTATTAAACCTTTGCGCGATCAGTTTACTAATTCTCCTGGAATTGCAGGTGCATCT
Organism: Treponema sp.; assembly: GCA_024402595.1. Classification (GTDB taxonomy): domain Bacteria; phylum Spirochaetota; class Spirochaetia; order Treponematales; family Treponemataceae; genus Treponema_D. The sequence goes on from JAKSTL010000046.1 coordinate 6,471, forward strand.
ATCCTTGGTGATGGTTCAGTATCTTTAATTATTGATGTAAGTCAGCTTCTTGAATTGGGTGTAAAACAAGAACTGCTTGCTCAGGCAAAAGAACGACTAGGATAATAAAACTTGTTATAAAATTAAAAAAAAATACAAAAAAACAGAAAGTGATTTATAATAAATATTGTAAAATAGTGTAACTTTAATAATACTAGAACAAGTGGAGTAAGGAATATCATGAGTGACAATAAAGAAGAAACAAACGTTGTAAAGGCTGCAGAGCAAATCAACGAAAAGATTCAGAATGCAACCGAAGCCGCAACATTTATTGATTTCAAGATGGTTACTTTTTCTCTCGCTGGAAAAGATTATGCTATTGATATTATGCATGTAAAGGAAATTGCTAAGGCAGGTCGGTTTACATATGTTCCAAATACACTACCTTTTGTTTTAGGTGTATATAACCTTCGTGGTGAAATTATTCCAATCCTTGATTTGCGATTGTTTTTCAACATTGATGTGCCTGAATCAAATGAGAAGAAATTACAGAACCTTTTAATTTTAAGTGTAGAAGAGCAGACTTTTGGCTTAGTAGTAGATAAAATCGATAAGGTTGTAGGTGTTCAGAAAAGTACTATTCAGCCACCTCATCCTTTATTTGGTGATATTAACATTAAATATATCAACGGTGTTGTTGAAAGTAATAATAGACTGTATGTTCTTCTTGATGTAATGAAGATTTTCTCTGCAAAAGACACAGTTGAAAAGGTTGAAAGCAATTCTGCAGATGCAAGTCTTGGAAAAGAAGTTCCAGGAAATGCTACAGAAAGAAAATCGCCAGAAATGATTTTTGATTCAGAAAAACAGCGTAAAGTTTATGTAAAAGATGTTCAGGATGAAAAGGCTAGTGTAGATATTAAGTTTATTTCTGAAAGTCTTAAGAACTACAAAAAATTTGTTGTATCTGAATTAAATATCGATTGGATAAAGAGAAGATATGCGGAATGGGCAAAAGAACGAGGTGAAAATAAGATTCAGTTACAGTCTGAAGCTGATGCTGAAGCATTTTTAGCTCCTTTCTTTTCACAGTTTACTGGTAAGTGGTGGTCGAAGGCTTATGTAGATAACCTTACAAAACTTCTTCCAGATAACAATGCTAAACAGATTGTAGTTTGGAATCCTGGTTGTGGTAGAGGAATTGAAACTTATTGTTTAGCTTGTGTACTACAAAACAGATATCCAAATGCGAAGATTCGTATTTATGCACAGGATATAGATTTATTAAATGTTTCAAACGCTGGATTATTAAGTGTTCCTGCTGATGGCTTACAACAATGGTTTGGAAGATATTTGATTCAAAAAGCAAATAATGAATATACTTTCAATCAGAGCATTAAAGATAGTATCATGTTTGAGTATCATGATTGCAAAAACACAAATGTTCTGCCAATGATTGATATTATTTTTGCGAGAGACATTATATCTTACATGGAAGAAGCAAATCAGAAGACAATGCTTGAAGAATTCCAGGAAAAACTTAAAGGAAATGGTGTTGTTATTATTGGTGAAAATGAAGCAATTCCAAATTCTTATGGCTTTGGTGAAAAAAGTGTTGATGCTCTTGTGGCATATTTAAAGGATTAAGATTGGTTCATAAAAACTGATCTTATGTTACTAAACTAATTTTTTAAGGGGATTGACATGCGAGTAGAGTATATAAACCCGTTTGTAGAAACATCATTCCGTGTATTGCAGGAAGTACTTGGTGGCGCTGAAGTTAGGCGTGGTGATTTGTATCTTAAATCAACAGCTATGCCAGTAATGGGTGTAGCAGCATTGGTTGGTTTGGCAGGTGGAGTTGAAGGTCGTGTTCTTTTTGATATGACTACAGAAACTGCATTGAATATTGCATCTGCAATGAATGGTGAAAAACTTACAGAATTTGATGATTTAGCAAAAGCAACAATCAGTGAGCTTGCTAATATTATTACTGCACAGGCTGTTACTAAACTCCACGAACTTGGTTTTCAGTTTGACCTTACACCTCCAACATTGTTTGTAGGTCAGAAAATGGAAATTGCTGCATTGGGTGGAACAACAGATAGTGTTGAAGCTTTAATTGTTCCTCTTCTTTCTGAATGTGGTAAAATTGAAGTAAACGTAGCAATTCGAGAACGAGCTTAAGTTTTTGTTCAAAAGTTGCCGAAATATAATTAAGATTTATACTACGCAAGTTTGTATAAAATAACTGCTTTAAACACAATTACTTAACGTAATGTTTTTATCTTATTTTACAAAAATAAATAGGATATTCTTGGTAGGGTAATAGGAGTAAAAAATGAAAACAATACAGGATTTTCCATCAATTAACGAAAGACCTCCAGAGGGATTAAAAACTGATGGCACTTGTTATCGTGTCTTAGTTGTAGATGATTCTATGTTCGTTGCAAAACAGTTAGGTCAGATTCTTGCAAGCGAAGGATATGAAGTTGTTGCTACAGCTGTAGATGGAAAAGAAGGCGTTGATAAATACAAGGAATTGTGTCCTCATGTTGATTTAGTAACAATGGATATCACAATGCCAAAAATGGATGGAATTACAGCTCTTGAGCAGATTATGGCTTTTGATAAAAATGCAAAAGTTGTAATGGTAAGTGCTCTTGGTAAAGAAGAGCTTGTAAAGAAATCTTTGATGCTTGGTGCAAAGAGCTTTATTATCAAGCCTCTTGACAGAAAAAAGGTTCTTGAAAGAATCTCAAAAGTATTAAGCTAGTTCAAAAAAAAGCTTAAACTATACGGATTCAACTTTTTGTTAATTGTTAGGTAATTGTTTTGTACAGGAATGATTATAAAGTTTCTTTTAAAGGATTTTATAATTATCCAAAATTATCACAAAAAGGCTAACATTAGTAAGTAATAAGGTTTAACAAACTTTATCACTGGAAACTCAGAAAAGGGTTGTCTAAAAAAATATTTGTAACACCAGAAATAAGTGAAAATCTTATTGGTTTGCAAAATATACTTTTTTAGAAACCCTTTTATTGTTTTATCAAAAATTAAAACTGTCAAAACTTTAAATAATCAAAACAGTCAAAACTGCCAATTCCACAAACTTAAGTTTATATAGCTTGTGAAAATAGCCTTATATGGGTTTTAGAGAATCTCAATCATCGCGAAAATTACTAACCATAATTAAAACAAAAAAATAAAGAAAGTACTGTTATTAAAATCAATGATTGTGTAATTACGGAAATACCACCAATTGATAACCATCTTTTCTTGTTAGAATAGCATATTGATTATTTGAATGATTTTTTAGAAAGGTTCTTAATCTGGAAATCTGAACTTTAAGAGATTCAATTGTAATAAAATGTCGATTATCTTCATATTGTTTTTGTAATTCTTCTAAAGTAATAGCTTTATCACTGTTTCTATAAAATAATTCCATCAAAAAGAAAATCCCATTTGACATTTTACTTTTATTTTTAAAATTTATTAAACTGTAATACGAAGCTTTAATAGAACTGTCTTCGTACATTTTTGTTACATAAAGATGCTTTGGTAAAGGTTTAAACTTTTGCATTAAAGGAATGTACGGTCGTAGTTCAGGATTTTCAACTACCGATTCAATTATTTCATAAACTTTATGATAAACTTCTGGCTTTTGTTCTTCCTTATAATCGTAGGTCATCTTAATCACCTGTTCCCAATGATCAGCACGACTACTGGCAATAGGACAAGGATCATTAAAAAAAATTAAAGGAATACGGTATCTGATAGCATCCATATATTCAATAATATGAAATATTTCATGATTAAATAAAGTGTAATCTAAAACCAGTAAATCTGGTGGCATTTTTAAGTCTGCAATTGTGGCATAAGCTTCACTGTATCCACTAAAAACATAACAACGATGTTCAAACAAAGCTTTAGCCATAATATGACATATTTCTGTGATTGGCGAAATTAAATAAATAACCATAATTAATTATACATTGATTTTTTCATAATGGAAAAAAAATGTTCTTTATGGTAAAACAGAAGTATGAAATATCAAAGACAAAGCGGGGTTTTATTACATCCCACATCTTTACCTGGAACACCGGGTATTGGAACATTAGGCATTTTTGCATATAAGTTTATTGATTGGCTGGAAGCTGCAGATCAAACTTTGTGGCAGATTCTTCCTTTAGGACCAACTGGTTATGGCGATTCTCCTTACGCTTCCTTTTCAACTTTCGCAGGAAATCCTCTTTTAATAGATTTTGATTTACTGGTAGAAAAAGGGTGGGCCTTAAAAAAGGATGTTATTCCTCCTGAATATATAAAATCTGATGGAAATGTAGATTTTGGTGCTGTGGTTTGGTGGAAAACGCCTGTTTTAATAAAATGTGCAGAATATTTTAAAAATGCAGCCTCAAAAGAAGATATGGATTTGTATAAATCCTTTTGCAAAGATAAAAATAAATGGCTTGATAATTATGCTTTATTTATGAGCATTAAGCAGTTTTATGACAAAAAAGCCGCAGAAGAAAAACCTGTTAGTTCCATGTGGAATGTTTATTGGCCAAAAGAACTTGCATCTCATGATGAAACAGCCTTGGCAGAATGGAAAAAAAGTCATAAAAACGAAATAGAAAATCTAAAAATAATTCAATTCTTTTTTGACTATCAATGGACACAATTAAAAGAATATGCAAACAAAAAAAATATTAGCTTAATTGGCGATATTCCAATTTTTGTTGCTCCAGATAGTGCCGATGTTTGGGCAAATCAAAACTTATTTCAATTAGATGAAAACGGTTGCCCAAAAGCTGTAGCGGGAGTTCCACCAGATTATTTCTGCGCAGATGGACAACTTTGGGGAAATCCTTTGTATGACTGGGAAAAAATGAAAGAAACCGGTTATGCATGGTGGATAGCAAGAATCAAAAGAGTTTTAGAATTAACTGATATTTTGCGAATAGATCATTTTAGAGGTTTTGAAGCTTATTGGTCAGTTCCTTTTGGAGAAAAAACTGTAATCAATGGAAAATGGATAAAAGGACCAGGTATAGATTTATTTAAAACCATAAAACGAAAACTTGGGGAATTACCAATCATTGCCGAAGATTTGGGCGTTATCACCGACGAAGTTGCGGCATTGCGAGATGAAAGTGGCTTCCCAGGAATGAAAGTTTTGCAATTTGCCTTTAGCACAGATGAAATAAAAGCAAACGGATACACAAATTATTTCCTTCCACATATGTTCGAAAAGCGTGAATGTGTTGTTTATACAGGAACTCACGATAACGACACATTGCAGGGATGGCTTGAAAATTGTTCACCAGAATTGCTTTTGTTGGTAGCAGAATATATCGAAGGAAAAAAACTTGCCTCTGAAAAAACAGCTGCCATTGAAAAAGCAAAACAATTGATGAAAACTGGTGCTTTACGCAAAGATATGATAAAAACTGCAATTGCATCTTCCGCAGTTTATGCAGTTATACCAATGCAGGATATTATTGGAATTGATAACGAAGGAAGAATGAATACACCTTCTACCACAGGTTCTAATTGGTCTTGGAGAATGAAAAAAACAGACTTGAAAGAAAAGGCTTGCGAAGAGCTTGCTTTAATTTCAAATCTGTATGGAAGAAATCTAGATTAAAAGAACAAGTGCCTTTGTAAAATTGGTAAATAAAAGAGTTTTTAACATTCTCCTTTATTTGCCAGTTTTAATGCCTAGTCCATTCAATAGCCATTTTGCGTAATTCAGCCGATGAACCGCAGTGTAGCTTTAATTTTATATTTTCTTTGTGAGTATCAATAGTTTTAATGCTAAGATTGAGTTTAGAAGCAATTTCCACTGTTCCAACACCTTTTCCAATAAGCGTAAAAATCTGGAGCTGACGGTCAGAAAGAGTAGAAATTAAATCAAAAGGTTCTGAACTTTCTTTTATAGTTTCATTTTTTGTAAGCTCTTTAATACGAGCCTTTTCATTTTCACTAAGATATATTTCGCCGCTCATTACAGTTTGAATAGCATTGATAACTTGCAGTTCAGCTTCTTCTTTCATGATGTAACCTTTTGCGCCAGCTTTTAATGCCCGTTCTGCATAAAATCGTTCATCATGCATAGATAAAACCAAAACCTTTGTTCCAGGCTGAATTATAAGTATATCTTTTATAAGTTCAAGTCCGTCTTCCTGTCCAAGATTTAAATCTACAATAGCTAAATCTGGTTTTACATTGTTCAAAAGATCAAGCGCTTCCATTCTGTCTTTTGCCATTCCTACAACCTTATACACCTTTTGTGTTTCAATCAGCTGGGAAAGGCCACGGCTAAAAAGGGGATGATCATCAATAATAATTACAGAATATTCCATAACTATATGATAACATATTTTTTGAAATAAGAGTATAATAATTGCATGCGTATTGGTTTAGTGGTAAATATTTTGGATGAAGAATATCAAATATCCATTTATGATGGTATTCGTTCCAGAGCAAAAGAGTTGGGAATTACCCTTGTTTGCATTCAGCAGGAAAACACTCATTTTTATCCTCAATCATTTTTGGCCCATTTTCCAGAAGAAAACTTTTTTAATTTAGACGGAATCATTCTTCTGACATCGGTGGTAGTTGATAATAATGAAATTAACCACAAAGAAGATGTACAAAAGGTTTGGAAAAATCTTCCAGTAGTTTCCATCGGGCAAAAAATACAAGGCATACCTTCTCTTTTAATAAAAACCGATGAATCTATGAAGCAGCTTGTTGAACATTTAATTTTTGAACACAATTATAGAAACTTTGTTTATATAAGCGGTCCACAAAATCATCATGATGCCATAATCAGGGAAAATATTTTTTGCGAAACTGTAGATGAACATAAAAGTGAATATCCAGATTTGAATTACACTATAAAACGGGGTTGGTTTACAGAACAAGCAGCTATTGAAGCTATGGCTCAATTTTATAACGAAAATCCTAATGCAAATCCCGATGTAATTGTATGTGCCAACGATAATATGGCCATAGGTGTCTATAAATATTTTAAAATGAATCACAAAAATCCTTCTATAAAAGCATGCGCAGTTACAGGTTTTGATGACATTCCTCAGGCTCGTTTTGAAATACCATCTCTTACAACCATCCGTCAGCCAATGGAAAAAATTGGTAGAGAATCCTTGGACACTCTTTTGCGGGAAATAAACGGGGAGAAAAATATAAAAAACTCCTTTGTAAAATCTCAAGTGCTTTTTAGAAAATCTTGCGGGTGCAAACAGAATGAACTGGATATTTCCGATGACTTTGTAGACAAAATGCACACCAATTATGTTCAGTCAGAACGAATGCTTAGAATGGTCAGCCATATTGGTCAGGATTTGAACTTATGCGAAACAGACGGCGGCTTAAGATATATTGTTAATGTAAACATGGAGCAGCTGGATATTCAAAACTTTTGTATTTTAAAATATCAGGGAAAAAATTATAAACTAGAGCAGGATATAGAAACCTTTATGGTTAAACCAGTTTATGTTCGCAGAAATGGCAGGTTTTTCCACGAGTTTGATGGCAATAAAATTATGACCATTGGCCAGTTTTATAAAAAATATCTGGATTATGATAATACCAAGCCTGAATCTCTTGTGTTAAAGTTCCTTTTTTCTGGAAACGAAATTATCGGTTGTGTTTTTTATGATTCTTCCATTGATATTCTTCCTTATGTTTGCTCCATTTCTATAAATATTGCTCAGGCTATGAATCGTATTTCCGTGTCAGAAGAAAGAAGACGCTATTCTGAGTTTTTGGAAAAGGAAGTAAATAAGCGCACAAAGGAACTGATAAAAGCAAATAATCGACGAATGGAAGTAGAAGCCGAAGTTTTAAGAATAAGCGAAATTGAACGCCAGCGCTTTAGTAATGATTTGCACGATGATATTTGTCAAAGATTAGCAGGTATTTCTATGCTCTGTCGCAGTTATTCCAATCAGAATGAGCCTGTAGAAAAAAATCAGATGGTAGAACTGGCAGAACTTATTAGCGATACGCTCCAAACCACAAGACAATATGCGCATAACTCCTATCCGGTAGAGTTGGAAAGTCTTGGTATGAATCATAGTATAAGTAACCTTTGCCACAGTTTTGAAGTTCAATCTGGAATAAAATGTGAATACCAATGGAACTTAAAAACCGACTCAATTTTCGACAAAACCCAGAAGTTAAATATTTTTAGAATTATTCAGGAAGCCCTCCATAATGCAATGAAGCATTCCAAAGCAACAGTGGTAAAAGTTTGTGTTAAAGCTGGAAGAAATGATGTAATTGTAGAAATCTCAGATAACGGCTGCGGTATACAAAAGACAAAAAGCAGTGAAAAAGGAACCAATGGACTAGGACTTAATTCCATGCAGTACAGAGCTAATCAAATTGGAGCAAGCTTTACAATAAAATCTAACAAACCTGTGGGAACAACCATTCAGGTAAAACTAAAGGTTTAAAATAAAAAAAACTCGTGGAAAGTTGCTTGTTCGAAAATCAACAGCTCCACGAGTCCTTATAAATATTTGTAACAGCTAAGCCTATTTTTTTGCCAGTTCAGTAATTCCTGTTACAACTCCAGCCATATTCTGTAAGTCAGAAGGAATAATAATCTTTGTAGCCTGACCATTTGCGGCAATTTCAAAAGCTTCAAGACTTCTTAATTTAAGAACCTGTTCGTCCATTCCCGCATCTTTAAGCATTTTAAGACCTTGAGCCTTAGCTTTCTGAACTTCGCGGATAGCTTCTGCTTCACCAAGAGCCTGTTGAATAGCCGCTTCTTTCTGAGCTTCTGCCTGAAGAATTAAAGCCTGTTTCTGACCTTCTGCTTCAAGAATTGCCGACTGTTTGTGACCTTCTGCAATAAGAATCTGTTCTCGTCGTTCTCGTTCAGCTCTCATCTGTTTTTCCATAGCTTCGCGAATTGCGGCAGGTGGCTCAATGTTTTTTACTTCTACACGATTAACCTTAATTCCCCAAGGGTCTGTGGCTTCATCAAGAATACTGCGCATTTTAGTATTAATTACATCGCGGCTTGTTAAAGTTTCATCCAACTCCAGTTCACCAATAATGTTACGCAAAGTAGTGGCAGAAAGATTTTCCAATGCGTTAATAGGTCTTTCAACACCGTAAGTATACAATTTTGGATCTGTAATCTGAAAATAAACTACAGTATCAATCATCATAGTAACATTGTCTTTTGTAATAACCGGCTGTGGAGGAAAATCAAAAACCTTTTCCTTAAGCGACATTTTGTTTGCAATTCTGTCAATAAATGGCATTTTTACATGCAAACCTACATTCCAAGTAGAATGGTATCCACCAAGTCGTTCAATAACCGCCGCAGAAGACTGTGGAATAACTCTGATATTAGAAACAATCAGAATGGCAATAATAACCAAAAGTGCAATAATAATGTAAATCATAACTTTTTCCTTATAAATCCTTAAAATTAGTTTAAAATAAGAGTGTTTCCTTCCACCGCAGTAATTTTGCAGATAGCGCCCACAGGAATCTCCATTCCATTTTCACTAGTGGCCGTCCAGATAACACCATTTTTTGCTTTTGCTTCTCCTCGTTCAAACTTAGTGATAGCCTTAGTTATTTGTACCTCCTCTCCGACCATCGTATTTACATTCGTTTTGTTTTTTCCCAATTTAAGCTTGTTTACAGCAAATGGTCGAGTAAAAACAATCAAAGCAACTGTAATTGCAGCAAACAAAAGTAACTGCCACTTAAAAGGCATACCTGTTTTTGCAATAAAAATCATTGGTAATGCAGCAATTGCACCCCAGACCGTTGTTAATGCCATAGTAGGAGCTTCAATCAGAATGCAGACAATCAGCACCCCAAGCCAAAACCATGGCAAATTAGAAGTGATAAAATCAATCATACAATAATTATAACAAAATCCCGCTCTATTGGTAACATTTTTTTTCAGGCGCAATAAATATTTATAATAATAATTTTTCTTACAATAATATTAATCTTAACCACTTTCCGGTGTTCCAGGGCTTACCTACGGACGGCTTCACTTTCGTTCAGCAGCTGCGCTCCCTTCCATACCGGCGCCAGACATTCACAATTTCTAATTCACTTTATTGTAAAAATCTGTTAATATCTTCTATATGAATCATAAATCCTTTGTTTTTTTTGACTGTGAATGCGCAAATAATTTTGATGGAATTGGAAAAATCTGTTCCCTGGGATATGTAATTACAGATGACGACCTTAATGTAATAGAATCTGAAGATGTGGTTATGAATCCGGAATGCGAGTTTGACTGGTATCTTTTTACAGCAAAAAGTGAATGCAAGCTTGCTTATTCTAAAGATTATTTTAGAATCAAGCCTAATTTTGAAGCTTATTATAAGGATATAAAAAAACTTTTTACCACAGGCAACCGTTATATTCTGGGTTTTGCAGTTTCTAATGATGTAGCTTTTGTTAATTCGGCCTGCGAAAGATATAATCAGAATTATATAAATCTTAGAGCTTTTGATATTGAACCTTTATTAGAAAAAATCTATGGCGAGAAAAAAAAGCTCAAAGAATGGGCAGAGTTTTTTGGTGTTAATGTGGCAAAGTTTATGACTCACAAATCTGTGGACGATGCCATGATGACTATGCTTTGCTTAAAACGCTTGTGCGAACTTCAGAAAAAAACTGTGGAACAATTATTGGCAGAATATAAAGATTTGTTTGTTTCTTCTGAACAGATTTTAATTCAGCAGGAAGAACGGGCATACAGAAAAGAAGTTACAGAAAAAATCAAACGACTTTATGGAAAAAAATCTCCAAAACCTCATTTTAAAACTGTGGCAAACAAATGTTTTCAACTGGATTCTAAACTGCTTCATAATGATGTAGATACTGCTTTTTTAATTGCAAAAAAGATTTACGACAATGGTGGAACTCTTTACGAATACTTAACTGTTCCAGGAACCGTTGTTTTTGAAGATGAAGAGGTTTCAGAAAAACAAAAAGAAAAAATCCGCAAAAGAAACCTGTCGGCTGTTACTGTTGATGAACTTTTAGAAATACTTAAATAGTTAAGTATTGGTTAAAATAATTGTTAAATTTTTCATAAATATTTATTTCTCACTAAGAAACAAGGGTGTTTTTGTTTGACTCAATTTCTTACAAAAAGTATAATTCCAAGGTTAATTAATAAAAAATTTTTTTTAGTGAGGGCTTATGAAAAACAGAGTTTCAATCATTTCGATTATCTTAACATTTTTCATTCCATTCGTTTTCTTTTCTTGTGCTGATTCTTTTAATCAGAACGCATCAAAAGGAAAGATTTCCATCAATTTGCCTTATGGAAAGGCTATTCAGTACAATAGAGCAGGAGAGACTTATGTAAGTCCTGTTTCTGGAGATATGGAGTCTGGAACCAAACCAGAAGGAACTGAAACTACAGTTTCTTATACATATTATGTAATAATTGAAAATGCCCAGAAAACTCTTTCTTTTGAAAAACAGGCAGACAGTGGAGATTCAATTGTTTTTGACGATTTAACTCCTGGAGTTTGGACTATTACTGCCGCCGCAACTACAAAAGATAATGAAGAAGTTTTGTTATCTCTTGTAGATGATTATAGAACTGACATTGCAGATATTACTGGAGAATCTGTTGACTGTCTTCTTTATGTTGGAAAAACCAAGTCAGAAGTAATTGCTGGAGAAGTTACAAATGCGGCTTTATCATTAAAGAGAGTTCTTCTTAAAAATCAGACAGTTGAAGGTCTTAAAGTTCGCAATAAATATTCTTCAGAAAAACCTGTAAAACTTACAGAAGATAATTATTTAGACTTTATTAAAGAAAACATCGAACTTTCTTTGGATTTTGTTACATATTTAGATGGAAAAGAAATCAAACGAGAAGCAGAATTTATTTCTTATGACGCATTAGATAAGGAACTTTCTGTTTCTTCTATGCCTTCTGGTGCTTGTTTTGGTTATATTCCATTCGATTTTGATTATGTTTACGAAGATGAATATTATTCTGGTTCTGTAGAAATTGAATCTGCACTGGAACTTCCAAATCCAGAATATGATGAAGATTTTATTCAGAAAAAATACGAAATTGAAACTACAGATACCTGGTATATTTCTGTAGATCCTTTTGGTAGTGATTACAATAATTTAATTTATTATTTTGCACCAGATTCAAATGGTAAAGATAAAGAGATTCGTTTGTATGTAGACCCAGTTTCAATTGAATGGTACAGAGATGGTGAATTATTAAGCGATATTAATGTTTCAGAAAAAACTGACGAAGTTTTCACAAACCCAATTATTGTTTCTGAAAAAGAAGAAAAAGGTGAAGTGACAGTAGAAACTGGTAAATCAGAGTCATCAGAAAAAGAAGAAGTTGAAATTGAAGATGAAGAGTTCTCATATTCACTTCCTGTAAATCATGAAATAGCTGGAACTTATGTTTATAAAGCCAAGGTTTCTTACAAAGCAAACATTTGGGATGAAGAATCTAAACAGTTTACAGCCGCAGTAGAAAAATATGTTTCACCATTAACTTGGGAATGGGAATCTCCAGAAGTTACAGTTGAAGTTACAGAAAAGTATGTTGCACCAACATATTATACAATTACATTTGAATCTGGAATTGAAGGTGTTGAAGCTGTTACACAGAGTGTAGAAGAAAATGTTTCTACAGCACTTAAAGCAAATACATTTGTAAGAGAAAAATATGCATTCAAAGGTTGGTCTTGTGATGGCAAAACATACAAAGATGGAGCAGAAATTGTTGTAACAGAAAACATTACTCTTACTGCAATTTGGGAACTTATTCCACCAACATATTACACAATCACATTTGAATCTGGAATTGAAGGTGTTGAAGCTGTTACTCAGAGTGTAGAAGAAAATGTTTCTACAGCACTTAAAGCAAATACATTTGTAAGAGAAAAATATGCATTCAAAGGTTGGTCTTGTGATGGCAAAACATACAAAGATGGAGCAGAAATTGTTGTAACAGAAAACATTACTCTTACTGCAATTTGGGAACTTATTCCACCAACATATTATACAATCACATTTAAGTCTGGAATTGAAGGCGTTGCAGCAGTTACTCAGCAAGTAGGTGGTGGCGTTTCTACATTACTTAAAGAAAATACTTTTGAAAGAGAAAATTATACATTTGCGGGATGGGCTTTAAACAACGAAACAAAGAAAGCTTACGACGATGCTGATGAAATTATTGTAAATGAAGATATAACACTTACAGCATTGTGGTCTCCAATCATTTACACAATCACCTTTAATAGTGATGGTGGTGACGAGATTGAAGCTTGTGAATATAAAGCGGGAGAAGAAGTAGATCTTTCCCAGTATGTACCTACAAAAGATGGTTATACTTTTGCTGGATGGTCATATTTAGATAAAGTTATTACAAAAGTTCCAGTTGGAGATATTATCTTAAAGGCTGTTTGGATAAAAGATATTATTACATATCAGGTAATTTTTGAACCAAATGGCGGAAACTTAGGAGAAACATCTCCATCATATATGTACACTTATGGAGTGGCTTTTGAACTTCCAGTTCCAACAAAAGATGGATATAGCTTTGAATATTGGGAAACAGAAGATGGTACTGTTGTAGATATAAGCAAAGATATTCCTTTAGTAGAAGCTTATCAGACATTAAAACTTTCTGCTGTATGGAAAATAAAAACTTATAAAGTAACTTTTGTAAATGGTGAATCAACAAAAGAAGTTGAAGTTGAATATAATTCAAAAGTTGAAGAGTTTGCAGATCCTGTAAGAGATAGTTATACATTCTTGGGATGGTATGACAGTAATGGTTCAAAGTTTAGTTTTGACCAGACAATTATGAACGATTTAACTCTCGAAGCAAAATGGCAGGCTCCAAGTGCAGGATTCAATGTAGTATTTGTTCCAATTGCAAATAATCTTGCTGGTACATTGTCTGTAGTTCCTAGTATTTCTGATGGTGTAATTGTATTAACACCTCATTCTGATAATGTAAATGTAAAAGATTTTGCTTGGTCTATTGATGGTGAAACTGCAGTTATTCAAGCAACTTATGAAATTACAGATTATACAGAACACACAATTTCATGTTTCGGTTGTGATGCAGATGGAAATATTATTGAAGTTTATTTGTTTAAGATTTCAAGATAGACTGGAGGGTCATAATGAAAAAAAGTATAACTAAAAAAATATGGTATTTCATTACTCTTTTGTTTTTATTAGTTGCTTGTAAAAATCCTTTGCAGGCACCGTCAGATAAAAATGACAAATTGAGTGAAGGAAAAGTAAAATTAAAGATTGCTGTAGATTTTGCAGATGTTAATAGTCGTGCCGCTTCTGTTTCGGTAGAAGATGAAATTGCATATTATAAGACTCTTTCGTACACACTTCTTATTTCTAAACCTGATTCAGATTCAGGTGAACAAGCTTTATTGGATGGTTGTACTTATGAAGAAGTAATTGCAGCAGGACCTTCAATTGAACCTGGTGAATGGATTTTTTCAATGTTTGCCCGTGATGAAGAAAGAGATATGCCTGTTTTGTTTGGATACTGTACAAAAACAATTTCTGCAGATGATTCTTTTGTTGAATTACAACTTCAGCCTTCATCATCTTTACAAGGTACAATTAAAATAAAAGTTCTTTATGGTTCAAATTATCTAACAAAAGATGATGAAGAAAATACAGTTTACCCAGAGTTTGATTTTAAGGTTTTAAAAACTAAAATTGTAGAAGGTAA
>JAKSTL010000047.1 GCA_024402595.1 Treponema sp.
TCATCATATTTGCCATGTTTACAGCTTTTTCTACAATTACGCGAACAAGCTGCTGAGGAGAACTTACAATGATAATTCCATCAACAGGAAGAGACTGGAAAACTGTAAGAGGTACGTCCCCAGTTCCAGGAGGCATATCTACAAACATAAAATCTACATCTTTCCATACAACATCTGTCCAGAACTGTTTAACAGCACCAGCAATTACAGGACCACGCCAGATTACAGGATCGTTTTCATTCTGGAGAAGGAAGTTCATAGACATAAGCTGAATTCCAGAATCAGTTACAACTGGTAAAAGTGCATCCTGATTTTCCATTGCTTCGGCACGTTTATCTCCAACACCAAAACTTTCAGGAATTGAAGGACCTGTAATATCAGCATCAAGAATAGCAGATTTGAATCCGTCTTTATTTACTTTACTTGCTAAAAGTGAAGTTACAAGTGATTTTCCTACACCACCCTTTCCACTTACAATACCAATTACCTTTTTAACACTGCTGTCTTTTCTAAGGTAAGCTTTTAAGTCTCTTTCAGAACAACTCTTTCCACAAGAACCGCAATCATGATTACAATCTGCCACGTTTTACTCCTTATTTTTAACACTATAAATATACGAATATTTTTATTTAAAGGCAAATGAAAATAAAATTTATAATAAATACATTAGAAAAGCTATGTATTAATATGCATTTTTTTTGTATAATTATTCAAAAGATTTTTTTTAAAGGTGGTCAATTATGACAGCACAGTTCGTTGCCAAGGTTATTGCCTTTGTACTCTATCTTGGCTTTATGATTTTTATTGGATTAAGAAGTGCCAGCAAGAACAACAGTTCAGCAGACTTCTTTTTAGGCGGCCGTAAAGTTGGTCCTTGGGTAACTGCTCTTTCTGCAGAAGCTTCTGACTCTTCTGCATGGCTTTTGATGGGTCTTCCAGGACTCTGTTACCTTGGTGGTGTTCAGGAATCAATCTGGACTGCTGTTGGTCTTATTGCCGGAACATATTTAAGCTGGTTATTCATTGCTAAACCATTACGCAAATGTTCTATTACTTTTGGTGATTCAATTACAATTCCAGAATTCCTTTCTAACCGTTTCAATGATAAAACACACTTACTTTCAATTGTATCTGTAATCTTCATTGTATTGTTCTTTACTATTTATACAGCTTCGGGATTTGTAGCTTGTGCTAAACTTTTCAACTCTGTATTCGGACTTGATTACGGTAAAGGTCTTGCAATTGGTCTTGTTGTAATTCTTTGTTACACAATTACAGGTGGTTATACTGCTGTTTGTACAACTGACTTTGTTCAGGGTACTTTGATTTTCATTGCTTTTGTAGTTTCAACAGTTATTGCAGTTGCAGCAATTGGTGGTGCTAACACAGCTGAAGTTTTCACAAACTTCAAAGAAGCTACAGGTACTGAATTACAGGCCTTTAACGGAATGGGTGTTGTATCTGCTCTTGCATGGGGTCTTGGTTACTTTGGTATGCCACACATCATCGTTCGCTTTATGGGAATCCGTTCTAACAGCGAAATCAAAAAAGCTCGCCGCATTGGTATTAGCTGGATGATTGTTTCTTACATTGGTGCAATTCTTATTGGTACATTAGGTACAGTTTACTTAAAGAAATATGGAATCACACTTTCTGCAGGTGCAGCTGAAACAGTATTCTCTGCAACAATGCAGAATATGTACCCAGCATTCATTGCAGGTATCTTCCTTTGTGCTATTCTTGCAGCTTCTATGTCTACTGCAGACTCACAGCTTCTTGCTGCATCTTCTGCTGTTAGCCAGGATATTTTCAAAGGTTTAATCAAGAAAGATGCTTCAGAAAAAGAAGTATTAAATGTAAGCCGCTTTGTTGTATTCTTAATTGCTTTAATTGCTTTGCTTCTTTCTCTTAATCCAGAATCATCTATCTTTGACCTTGTATCCTTTGCATGGTCTGGATTCGGTGGTACATTCGGACCTTTAGTTCTTCTTGCTCTTTACTGGAAACGCACTACAGCTCCAGGTGCAGTAGCAGGTCTTGTTTGTGGTGGTATCGTAGATGTTGCATGGCATTATATTCCATCATCAGTAGCTCCAATTTTTGGACTCTACGAAATTGTACCAGCATTCCTTGCATGTTTTATCGTTACTATTGTAGTTTCTTTACTCACAAAACAGGACGAAGAAATTGCTGCAAAATTCGATGCATATAAAAACATGGCTGACTAATTAGTCATTCATAAAACGCGGGGTTGTTTTTAAGCAACCCCGTTTTTTTATTTTAAAATACAATACTTATCCCAATAAGCTTCCCTCATAGCTCCAGCTCCATATTCCCCAGTAGATTGAAGTTCATACGCTCCCTTAAAATCTCCAAACCAGGAATCAACACTATAGTGTTCACCATCTGGTTCAATTGCCATATACCCTACTTCTGTTTTTCCACCACCGGTATGCCCTTCAATATAGGCAAAGCCAATTATTTCTCCAGTTTCTGGATCTATGTCCCTTGCAAGTATGGTGACGGTGTGGCCAACCCAGTTACCGCTGTCTCCAGGAACAAGATATTGTGATTTTTGCCAGACAAGAACTGTCCCTGGCTGAATTACATCAGGATCTTTTAGAGCATCCAGAGCTTTCTGCTTTTCTTTCTGAACATAGTCATAATGAACTGAGTCTTTATCTTCTTCTGAACGAAGATAATTTCTGTCATAGCCGGAAGTCAGCTTAGTAGCGCCGTCAGAAAAAGTCTGTTTTAACATATCTTTTGAAGCAACAGAATTTGCTGCTCCTTTATAATCGCCAGAGTAATAGCATTCAGCAAAATCTTCTATAAGTTCAGATGAATACTTCATTCCGGTTTCTGCCTCGCCAATTGTATTTACACAGGTTGAAACATCCATACAATCAAACAATAAAGCTATTCCTAAATCTCCACCGTTTTCCTTATACGCAGTTTTATCAAACAAAAGAAAATCAGACATTGCAGATGCGAATCTTGCATTCTGCTCCATTGTGTAACCCATTTTTTGAAAGCCCATAGAATCGTAATAATTTACAGGATCGGTTGCACAATAACTAAAGTAATTGATTCCGTCTTTTGCAGGATCAATTGAAGTAAAACTTTTCATAGAAGAATCGTAATCCCGGTAACCGGCATTATAAGATTTTCCCCAGACTGGCGGGAGGTCCGCTTGAAACGTAAGGGAAACCTGGGCGCCAGAAGGGAAATCGCTGGAATATTTAATTGAATACAAAACTTCAGAGCCATAACGCAAATATACTTCAGGAAGATTTTCTTCAGTTGTTTCTATATCAGAATCTTCAGCTTTAACTCTGGAATCAATTGAATCATAATATTTTTCTTTTACAATTCTATAATCCAGATTCTGATCCATACTTTCTGTTACAGTAAGATTTTTTCTACCGGAATTAAAAACTGGTATTTTCATAACCGGTTCAACGGAGTTTCCTTCATAAAAATAACGATAAGCATTATCATTTGACTTTTCCAGAACGCGTCTACCATAAAGATCATATTCATATTCTGTTACGCTTGTATTTCCAGTTGCATAATCTGTTTGAATAATTTTTTGAGGACGATTATAAACCCCGTTTATGAAAGTTTTTTTATAATAACTATTCTCTTCACTAATCAAAGAATTTGTTTCACTCCATTTGTATTTAATTCCATTTTCTTTTGTAAGAAGCGAATGTTTGTTTATGAGTCTGTTTAACGCATCATATTCATAGATTACAGTTCCAACCGGAGATTTTTCTGAAACAACAGAACCAACCGAATTGTAAGTGTATTCTGTTTTCCAGGAAGTTCCTGATAACTGCAACGGTAATTGTATTTTTAATTTTTCTGCTGCATCACAAAGATCATTTAGAACTGAACGAGGAATTGAATATCTTTCTCCTTTGTTTTTATTGGAATCAATATAACCACCACAATTAACATAATCC
Organism: Treponema sp.; assembly: GCA_024402595.1. Lineage (GTDB taxonomy): Bacteria > Spirochaetota > Spirochaetia > Treponematales > Treponemataceae > Treponema_D. The sequence continues at coordinate 3,969 of JAKSTL010000047.1, forward strand.
TGTTCACAAGTTTTGTATAAGTCCTCTGAATAATTTTGAACAACACTAATAAGGCGGCCGGAATTATCATAAGAATAAACCGCAAAGTCCCCCATATGATTTGCCCTCGCCCTTAATTTTCCAGAATCGTCATAAGCATAAAACTCACTAAATACAGTCTGCCCGATTTTATCTTTTGTTACGGTTCCACTAATTTTCCCGCTGGAATTATAATCTGAATAAATTCTAACTCCATTGGAATAATGTCTTAACACTTCGTGATCCAGATAGTCATAATTAAACTTAACCCAGCTTCCAGAATTCTTTTCGGTGATTTTCTGGAGTCTGCCTTTTTTGTCGTATTCTAAAAATTCAGAAAATAAATCAGAGTTTTTAGAAACAAGACGACCAAAATCATCGTAGTCAAAAAACAAATCCAACTTCAAAATCAAATCTTTTTGTTCAATAAGCTTTCCGCCGCAGTCATATTTGTATTCAATAGAACAAGCCGGATTTTCAATTTTAGTTATTCTGCCGTTTTCATATTCAATTAAACCTTCAGATTTATCTTCATAAACAAATTTCTTAAACTCAGGCGAATAAAAAAACTTACGCACACTAGAGTCTTCATTTGTTTGAGTTTTTAGATTTCCAGTTTTATCGTAAGTAAATCTTTGAAGTTTCCCCAAAGGATTTTTTACGCCGGTAATTTTTCCCTCACTTAAAATATAAGACCAGGTGCGCCCAATTTCATCTGTAACAGACACCGTAGAATCATCATATTTAATTCTAATTTTCCCGGAATCAGGTTTTATGATTTGATTAATTAACCCCTTTGAATCATAATAATATTGTGCAATATTAGAAAACTGATCTTTATACGACGAAACATTACCGTAATCATCATAAGTATATTCAACATCAATTTCTTTATTAGAGATTACTTTCACAAGTTTTCCATCTGCACGATAACTATAATCCTTTTTTGAAACCAAGTTTTTTTGCGGACTGTAAACTCTTTTGCAAACTACATTTCCAAATGAATTATATTCATAACAAACTTCTAAGCCATCCCCAAGTTTTTCTTTAACAGCATTTCCAAGTTCATCATATTCATATTTAACTATGCCATCTTTAGATTCAACTTTTACAGGACGATTCCAGGCATCAAGAGAAAAAATACCACAAAGGTAATTTCCCTCCCGCACCCTAACACCCCTCCCATAAAAGTCCACCTCCTGCGCAGAAAACAAAGTCCCTTTGGAATCCCTTACCGTCTTTTTAATCAGTTTTCCAAACGCATCATATTCCATACTTTCTGTGTAACGGCCATTCTTTTTAGCAGTCAGATTTTCATTTTCATCATAAACAAAAGTAAACTCCGTTCCATAAAAATCACGAATACGTAAAAGATTTCCGCCTGCATTAAAATCATAAAAGACTTTTGCGCCGGAAGGTAAAATCACAGTTTGCGAATAAGAGCCATCAGTTTTATAAATATAAGTTGCAAGATTTTTATTTGAATCTTTTACAGAAATCAATCTTCCTGCGGCCGAATAAACATAATCAATTTTTTGACCATCAGGTTTTTCTTCACAAATTAAACGACCGTTTTTGTCATAAGTAAAAACAGACTTATAAAATCCATAAGAAAAAGATTGAACTTTAAGACCGTTAGAAATTGCAGAATATTCATTTTTCACAAGAAGAATTTCATTTTCTAAAGGCTCAGTTTTATCTGAATCAATTCTCCTAAAAACCTTTTGATTTTTTACCTGAAGCACTCTTCCATACTGGTCATAATCATAAGTTTTTTTTATGCCAGAAAATCTGTCAGGAAAATCCTGCTGGGGGGCAAGTTCCCAGACCACATACGACTGAACTTTTCCCAAAGAAGAATAATCATAATCCGCGTATAATTTTCCATTCAAAAAGACTTTCTTTATATTTCCCTTTAGATCATAAATTATGTCTTTTATATAAGTGACATTTGTTTCAGTATCAGTTTGAATTATTTTTATTTCTCTGTTGGAAGAATCATAAAACCTTTCGATTTTTAATTTTTCAGGATAAAGCTCACAGCGGTAATTTTTTCCGTAAGTGATTTTTGTAATTCGATTATCCAAATCCTTATATTCAGTAACCCGATTTTTAGAATCATACTTCCAGCTTTCATATTCGGTGTTACCGTTCTGATATCTTCTGGATTTTTTTATAAGGCTGCCAAAACGATTATATTCATAGTAAAAACTCATTCCATTTTCATTAAAAGATTTTAACAGGCCATTAGGATAATAAGTCCCAGTAGAAATCAGAGAGCCACAATAATAAGTTGCAGTAATATTTCCCGCATCATCATATTCATAAGATTGAGTAAATCCGTCTGCATCTGTAACTTTTGTAATCTGATTAAAATCGTTATATTCCCAGGCTCCACTAACTTTATTTTCAGAAACTGATTTTACACATCTGTATCTATCGTCATAAGAATATGAAGTTTTCCATTTGTTTTTTGTAAGCTCGGTTATAAGTCCCAGCTCATTATTTACAAACGAATATTCATCCCCATTTTGATATTTTGCATATACAGTATTTCCCAAATCATTAAAAGAAAACTTTTCAACAGCACCAGAAACTGTTTTATGTTCCATTGTCTTTTTCTGGCTATTTAGATTAAAAGTTTCAGTGCGGTCTAATTCATCGGTGACGGCATAGTAAACCTTACAATTTGTTATACGGTCTGTTTTACAGTGCAACTTAATTCTGCCTCCATCAGCTTTTGTTATTCCGGTAAGATAATTTTCCCCATCATAAGAAAAGGTGACTTTTAGGCCTGAATTATCAACAACTTCATAAAGGTGATTTGATTCATATTCAAATGTTGCACTTCCAGAAGTTTCTCCTGCTATTTTTGTAATCCGATTTTTTTTATCTCGTTCTATAAAAAGTTTTTCGCCGGTCTTCAATACAATTGTATTTATAAATCCCTTTTCAGATTCATAAAGAATTTCATTTTTATTTCTGTCAGTTTCTTTTTGAAGAACTCCATATTTTGAATAATACTTTTTACGACCATCATCATAACAAACTTCAAATCCACCTTCGGAAGAAGTGCTTGCAGAATGAGAACCATCGGCATTCAATCCATAAATCACAATTTTATGATTTTCCAGTTTCCCGGGATTTTTCCAGCAACCACCACCTTCATAATAAAAATACCTCGCTATTCCATCAGAATCTAAATAAACAATTGCGTCAGAAACAGAATGATGATTTTTTATTTTTGAAAATCGTCCATATGATACAAACTGATTTAATTCCTCATTAATCTGATTCTTCTTTTTAAGTTCATTCAAAATCTGAATAGTCTTTTCAATCTGTGTTTCATACTTTTTAAACAGAGATTCATAAGCTTGTAATTTTGTCTTTGGATAAGATGGATGTTGCCGATTATACGAATCAATCTGAGCAAGTCCGTCCTGAACCGTGTTTAGAGAGTCTTTTAACAAGGCCATTTTTTCATCAAGAGGTTCACTCACACAACGGACAATACGCGAATCAAGAGAACAATTCCAGTTAATTCCAAAACTTTCCGAAAAACCATCTGCAGAATAATTTCTTGTAATAGAAAATTTTTCCAGAAAATCCTGTGCTTCAAAATCTGTATATTCAACTAAAAACTCGCCGGTAGAATTCCGTACAGGGTCACCACTACTCTGATACTTTTCACAATAATCAGCCAGATTATTATAAGCAACCTTCATTACCTGCTGCGCCTGTTCCAGAACCGCCTGTGCATTTTTTACTTTCTGTTCGTATTCTGCAAAACTTTCAACATCTATTTCTCCGTTTGCAAGTTTCTGCTTTGCCTTATTTAATTCATTTTCAGCTTTTTCCAATTCAGAAATTGCTTTTGCAGCATCACTTTCCGCAATCTCAGCTTCTGTTTTCTTCCTTTCAGCCTCCGATTTGCGCCTTTGTAATTCCTTATCAATATTGGTTGAATCATGTCCGTTTTCATCGGCATAAGATTTTGCATTAATCAAAGAATCTGTTGAATGAGGAGACAAGTCTTCATTATTTTCTGCAGCCTGCACAATCTCTTCGCTTGAAGCTCCGGAATATGCAAAACTGCAAATCATTAAAAATGAAAACAATACTACCACTAACTTTTTACTTTTCATTCGACCTCCAAAATTAATCAGAGGGGATTAAACAGGTATTCTAGTATTCCCAGTAAAAAAGTTTGTCCAGAAAACTTCCCCGAAGATTTCCAGATGGCACATAGCCTAAACTGTCTGTTACAAAATCAATTTGATTGTAGGTTTTCCCGCTTATATAACGGGAATCAAAAGCAGTATTAATCAATCCGCCAGCGCCCAGAGTTTGAAAATAAATTCCAGGTCCGCAAACTTCTGTATCAGAAGCCCATTTTAAGATTACAAACTGTCGGTCTGCTTCAATAAAATTGTTATAAGCGTTTATATCAAAAATGTTATTCAATGCAGAACAAAGCGAATAACAATCAAGATAAACATCATAGCCGCTTTTTCCATAAGTATATTTTTGAGTTTTACAATTCTTACTGTTATAAATCTCATCAAAGACCAGATCTCTGGTATCTTCATTAATTATTTGATCAGCCACAGAAAGCATAAAATCATCAAAAACTGAAAAATAGGATTGAGCATAATTCAGATTGACTACCGAAAAAGAAGCCCGGCTTGTGCCTTTATATTCATTTTTAAACTGATTTAAACAGCAATTCATAAAATCTAAAGTCGTCAATTCTTCAGTTTTAGAAAAATCAGAAAACAGTTTTCTGTAATTCCATCCGCTGGAAGAAACAAGGCCTTCACTTCCGCAACAATAATCAGCATAATTTCTAATCTCGTACAAAACTTCAAGTTCAGAACCAAAACAAGTATCAAAGCCAATAAAATCCAGTTTCAATTCTTTCAACGCAGTTTTTAATGCACTTCCAAATTGTCTTAAGCTCATCACAGAATCGGAAGAATCATCCTGAGCAAAACCTTTACAAGTTTCATTAACATCGTTGTCTGCACTTTTCCAGCCACTTCCATGTCCCCACATTATGAGGGCATTGTTTTGCGAAGGAAACTTTTGCATACAATAACTCACGAAATTTGCAAGCGTCGTCTCATCAGACATATCAAGTTCAGTTTCTGTTCCAGTCTTTAAACCTAACTTCTGACAATCCAGTTCAGTAGAAATCATATTCACTTCACTTTCCGCTCTACCAGTTTTTAATTTAAAAAGTTTAGTTCCAGAAAAATCACCAAATCCAGAATTATACGCAGAAGTTTTGTCTAATAGAAACAAAACATTCACCTTATCTGTATTCAATCTGGAAGTTTCCATTTCATAAATATCATTTAAGGCAGCTGATTCAAGATTATTATCAGCACACATATAAATCATAATATTCCACAATCTTTGTGATTCATCTGCAATCTGCGGCTTTTCAATATCAGACTATTTTAATCCCTGCTGATAACTCAGATTTTGAGTCATAAAATTGCAGCAGGAAAATCCCAGACAAGAGATAACAAACATGCATTCACTAATTGCTATTTGCCATTTTTTCATAACATCTCCTGCCCGGCATAACTAAAATGCGTATATTCCAAATGGATCTGACCAGACAGAACCATCCTCATAAGAAATTCTGCTCACATACAAAAAATCAATATCGTATGATTCTTCAGGAATCTCTGTAAGCAAACTGTCCAAACTTACACACCCAGTCACACTTCGACCTTCTGGAACATCACCTTCAATTTTAAGAACAATATTATTGCTTCCTATACATGGAGAATTGCCTTCCTGATCAAACAGAAAAAACACCATCGTAAAATCTTTTACAGTTTTGTTTACCTTATTCAAAAAGTAATAATCAAATCCTGCAACTTCATATTGAGCTGATGATTCCATTGTCATTTCTCCGGAAATCAAATAAGGAACTTTAGGAGTTCCAAATAACTGACATCCCGTAAAAACAAAAATCGAAAGTATTAAAAATATTCTATATTTTCCTGTCATTTATCTCCTCAGAAACCAAAGCCAGTCATAGTCTGTTTAAGATACAAGTTCTGACTTTCTTTAAGCATGTCGTATAATTTATCTGCTTCTTCCAACTGACCGCTTACAAGAAGATTTCTTGCCTTTTCATAAACAACATCAGAACTGTCAATCTGAATGCACAAAACAGTTTCAGGATTTGTAAAATTATATTCAGGATTTGAGTACAACGCGTACCCCATCTTAAAACCACCTAATTCCAATTTTCCAAAATCAACATCTTCGAATACAAAAACGCCGCCTTCATTTGTTGCACAAACTTTCTGTGGCTGATTCAAAGACTTACAGGTAATAAAATAGTTCTGGATAGGTTTGTTATTTTCATCCACAACAATACCTGTAAAATTAGCTTTTCCTTTTGGAACCGACGAACATGAGATTGATAATAATCCCAAAATTGCAATTACGAAAAATATAGATTTTTTCATAAAAATAACTCCTTGGTGATTTTCTACACCTTCATCTATAATTTATTTTGTTTCTATTTTTAAAATTTTTCCATTATTATTTTTTTTAAAAATTGTCTTTGAACCATCTTTATGAATTATTTCTCCAAGTTTAACCTCAGTGTTTTCCAGTTTACTTTGATCACTAACAGGAATAATTTCCAGACGATTTTTTTGAACAGTATTACTTACAGTAATCAGCCCTCCAAATAAATCTGAATTCTCATAAATTGATTTTAAGTTTAAACCATGGCTGTAATCAGTATTACCGCTTATTGAAAGTTCAAAAAGAAATTTCCGATTTTCAATTGCCTTTACATTCAGAGTTTCAATCCCAATATTTTGTTCCATCAAAATCTCATCAATCTCTTTTACAAGTTTAAAGTTCCTTGTACCATTTATATAACAGGAAATCTTCCAGGGATTTACGTTTTCCTGAATCAATTCACAGGAGTGATTTCGTAAAACACTTCTAACCCCTTTTAGAATCTGCCCCATTTGTTCCACATCTTTCTTACTTTGATTCTTCAAGATTGATTTTTCATTAATCGAAACCACCATAGAAGGAAGTCCGCTTACATAAGAAACATTTGATAATTTTGCCCAGTCAGAATTAAAAACTTCTGGATAAACAAAAACCACAGAAGCTATAGTTCTTACAGTATTACCATCATCAATAATATTCAGCGAGTTAATTTTGCCTTTATTGTCCTTCAGCAATTCAAACAGATTATCAATATGATTTTCCAAAACAGGATTAATTTCTTCAATTTCATCAATCAGCTGTTCAGACACTGTAGTTTCTACAGGTTTAGTAAAAGTTCCTAAAAACAAAACTAACACCGTAATAAGAATTACTACCAGGCTAAGAACAATAACAGATTTCTTTCCCACGTTCACTTCATTTCTTAAAAAGCCGAACTCTTCAAACCATAATCTTTTATGACCAGATACCTGCTGATATTCTGCAAGTTTTAATTTATTCATTACAACAACATCCGAACTCACGCCTTTCTTTTTTAAACGTAATTTTGATCCGTAGTAAAAATCATCAGAAAAACAGGGATGACGTTTTTCCAGTTGAGTCACAATGTAATTATTTTTTTTACGACCAAACGCAACTTTCCAGGAAAGAGGAAGAGTATAAAAATCATAATCATTTTTTGAAACTACATTTTTATTTTCCAGCATTAATTTCCTCCCTATTTTAATCTGTAATAAATTTCACAAAGTTCATTCGAGTTCTTCCAGGCAGCATAAAATAACGGACATCCAGAATTTTCATAAGATACCTGCATAAAATCTTCCGCATTGCACCAGGCAATATAATCCAGATTCATTAGACTTCTGCATGAAGTCTGCCATTCTTCCAATGAACTAAAACCTGTCCCATCACAAGTTCTCTTAAAACTTTCAGCAACAAAATAAATTGATTCATAATTTTGTTTTTCTTTAATACAACGTTCATTAAGACTAAAGGCAGATTTTATGGACATTCCTCCAAGACACAGTAACAAAGGTATAATTGTCATTGCGATTACAGCATCTGAAAATTTCATTTTGTTTCTCCAGTTCCTTCAATCTCCTCTATATTAGATTCAGATAAATCCGCAAGATAGGAATTCTGTTCTTTGTTCCATCTTATAATTTCAGAAGACTTCATATCTCTATACGAAGTATAAATAAGCGCAAGAACCAGCATTAAAATTACAATTACAGTTCCCCCACTAAAGGAACTATTTCCATGAGTAGATGTCTCTTCCACTTCCAAAGCCTCCTTCTTTTCTGTCTGAACCATATGAGATAAGTACATAGGGCAAATGCGCAGGAACCTCTGACGGCAAGGCTGAACTTTCAGAGCTGAGATACTCAAAATCGGTACCCCACGGATCTGAACTGGGCTCACGGTCAAGGTATGGTCCTTCCCAATTTTCTGGTACTGGATACAAAACTGGTCTTTGCCATAAAGCTCCAAGTCCCTGTTCGGTTGTTGGGAATCGCCCGCAGTCCAAAAAGTATGATTGCAAGGCTGAACTGTATTGCACAATTTGATTTTTTGCCGCAGTTTCTCTTGCCTTTTCAATAAGTTTACTTGCTGAAACTGTTGTTCCTGCTGCCAGGATTGCCCCAATTGCCAGGACCGAAATTGTTTCAACGAAAGTAAACGCTTCGGATGTTTTAGTTTTTCCACATTTTTTCTCCATCATTTCCTTTTCCTCCCTTAAAGAAACATACCCATACTTTCAATTACAGGTAGAACATAATTCATAACAAGACCTATTAAAAACAGTCCTGTTAAACCAATAAACGCAGGTTCAATTAAACTCATGCAGATTTTTCTTTTCTGATCATCACGCAGTTTAATTTCCCCCGCAATCTTCGCAAAAACATCAGCCTTCGATCCTCCTTTTTGCGCATAAAACAATGCGTTTTCAAATCCGGGAATTCTGCAAAAATCGTTTTTCCCAGAAGTGCCAATTCCAAATGCACTGGATAAATCCATTCCAAATTCAAGCTTCTGTCTGGCACTCAGCATTATTTTTCCCTCCCGACTTTTTGCTCCAAGCAAGCTTCCCCCATAGCCCATTGCTAAAGAAAGTGAATATCCATTTTGAATTAAGAATCCCGTTGCAAGAAAGGCTTCGTAAACTTTGTTTTCCCGTAAGCTTGTAAGAATAAAATAAAAGACAATCGAACAAACACTCAAAAAACTGACAAAGAATTTCACACATTGATTTTTGTTGATTGAGTCATTATTAAATAAAGGATTGTCAAAAAAGCTGTTGCAGCCGAATGTAAGATATAAAAAAATCCCAAGAACTAAAGAAAATACAAACAGCGGATAAACAGCAGCATTAATAAGATTACGTCGTTTTTCTTTTTTTCTAAGACACCGTTCATTCAAAAACTGAATCACCTGATTAAGATTTCCGCTTAATTCCGAAAATCCAACAAAACTTACATAAAGCGATTCAAACTTTATATAACTGCATTTTTTTAATGCAGTAGAAAACAAAGCACCTTCCATTAAATAACTTCGAATTTCCAAAGCAGCTTTAGCAAGCCGCTTTTCAAAAAATCCATTTTTATTTTTAGAAATTATCTCCAGGCTTTCCTGAAGATTAAAACCTTGCTGCAGCATTAATTCAAACAGAGAATTTGTAAATTTAAAAACCAAAAAATCATTCATCTATAAAGCCTCCCTCTTCTGAATATTTTTTGATTTTCGTAAAACAGGATAAACTGAATTGTCGGATTTTCTCTTTGCACCAGCTGATTTATAATTTTTATTAACCGATTTTTCTTTACATAAAGTTTTCTTCAGAACCTCAGCTGCATTCGAATAACAAGAAAACATTTTTTCAACTTCTTCTAACGAACAAGTCTCATTCAATTGCTTCAAACTCATAACATCAGCAACACACACATCAGCAAGCAAATTCACCTGATTTTCGTAGTAGTTCATTTTCTGAATTATTACGCCCTTAATAACGGATCCAAGAATATTAAACTCTGAGCCAAGATTTTTTAGACGCAAAAAAGTGTCAGACAAACTTGAAGTATGCAAAGTTGCAATTACCAGATGCCCAGTCAAAGCTGCTCGTACCGCAGTCTTACAGGTTTCTTCATCACGGATTTCTCCAATCATAATTACATCAGGATCCTGTCTGAAAACATATTTCAAAGAATCTCCAAATGAATTTGTCATGCGAATCTGAGTCACCCCGGGAATAACATACTCAACAGGATCTTCCAGACTGATTAGTTTTTTATCGCAATCAGATTTTCCAACCAGGTCAGAAAGCATAGCTGCAGCTGTGGTAGATTTTCCCGCCCCAGTAGGTCCGCAAATCAAAACAAGGCCATTCTCGCTTTGCTCCAGCAAATTCAGTTTTTCCTTTTGCTCCAAATTAAAACCCAAAGAAGACAAATCAAGGACTCTTCTTGAACAATCAAGCAGACGAAGAACCATAGATTCACTTTCGTTATCAAGAGAATCAGAAACAACCGGCATTACAGAAACTCTCACATGCAAACTTTTGTCATCCCCAAAAACAAAACTTCCTTCCTGATTCCTTCTCTTTTCCAAAACGTTCATTCCAGAAAGCAGTTTTATTCTTCGGACTAACTCGTTTAATTTATCCTTTTCCAGCTTAAGTTCAGTCTGCAATTTTCCGCAAACTCTATAACGTATTCCCAATTTTTCAATATGAACATCAGTTGCACTTTTAGATTTTGCTTCATTTAAGATTGTCTCCAACAGCAACACCGCTGCCGCTTCTTTATTCTCATAATCAAAGCATTCATCTTTTTCTGAATGTTTTAATTCACCAGAGCCAGCTGCATATAAAGACGAAACATATTTTCTAAAATCCTTTTTTTCACCTTTCTTAAAATCGACTTTAATTCGACCAAAATATTCAGAAGGGATTTCATCCAGACCACGGACAAAAGCAACATGATTTTCAAAAGCCTTGGTAAGCTGCGATTTTAAAATATCATTTTCAAGATTTTCCAGTAAAAAACTAATCTGCTTTCCATTCTGATTTTCAACCGCAACACCGTTATAAATACAATAAGCGGCAGTCAGCTTAAACTTATGATTGTCCAAAACGCGCCTCCTCAAGCATCATTTTAAGTTCCTCAAGTTGTGCTGTAAATTTTTCAGGATCTATTTCTTTACGATTTTCTTTTTCATCTAAGCTCAAAACATGAGGCACAAGATAAATAACCATTTGTGTTTTTTCTTTATATGAATCATCATTTCTAAATAGTTTTCCAAGCAAAGGAATTCTGGAAATTAAAGGAACCCGTCTTGTATCTGATGAACTTGAAGTCTGAACCAGTCCACTTAAAATGATTGGTTCACCAGTTTTACCACACACTTCTGTTGTTACAAGTTTTTCTATTGTAGGCGGAGGATTTCCAGTTGACGATGAGGTATCTAAACCTTGTCTGGAAATACTGGCACAAACCTTGCTTGTAATAATTCCATCTCCACTCACCCAGCCGCAAATATCAAGTCTTATACCAGATATGATTTCACGCGTAATTCCCGTATAGACAGGTTTTCCAGTTTCAGGATCCAGATTATTATCTCTGTAACGGTAAGTGCTTGTATTTTGAAAATTAATTTCCCTGCCGCTAATTCCATACAAAGTTGTATCTGCAAATACCGAAGTTTTATTCTCTTCAATGGAAGCCTGAAGTTTAGATGCAAAACTTAATCCAAACGCCGAAATTACATCCAGATTAAAATTCATCACCGAACCAAGCTGCACCCCAAGATTATTTCTGTCTCCCTTAATAATTCTTCCGGCAGTAAAATTCGTTGCCCAGGAATTCTGACTTGAATCGTCATATTGCAAAATTAAAAGATCATAACGAATCTGGAGTTCAGGTTTATCAATTTTTGCAACTTCCACTTTTAATTGGTCAAACTCCTCTCTGGTTCCGGTATAAAAAACAACTTCCTGCTTTTCTAAAAGCTTAAAATCATTTTCATTAAATCCGGGCGGTATGCATTTTATAAAATCAGAAGGACGAAGATATTTTAATTCAACTATAAAAGTTTCTAACGGAACATCCATCTCATAAATCAGAAGATCAATCTCATCATGATTTTTTGAACTGCATTTACACAAAAAATCAGAGTCCCCAGTAAGAAGAATTATTTCTTCCGAAGAACAAATTCTGTTTATTAAAGCAGAAATCTTATTAAAACTGATGTATTTAAGTTCATGTTTTTTCCAGACGCCCTGTCCGTTTATCAGTTCATCAGTTTTATTTTTCTGCAAACAAAAATAATATACATCTTCAATTTCTATACACTCATAACCATTCTGGCTGCATAATAAAGTCAAAGCAGAATCTATATTGTTTGCACAAAAAGAAGTGCGTATAACATTTGGATTAGTTTCACTCAAAAAACAAAAATCATATTTTGTGATTGAATGTTCAAACAGTTCTTCAATTCCTTCCTGCAAGGGAACATTTTTTAAATCCACAAAGATACGGCCATCTTCATTAACATCAATAATCAAATGACTTTCATTTGATGACAGATTTTTTGTTTTATTCAGTTTTACAAAGTCTATAAGATTTTTTTCATAACGGACTTCGTAATCACCAAAACGTTTTGCTAATGCGTCAAACAATTCAGACTTAGACAAAGAATGGAAATGCAAGGAGATTTTTCCAGAAGGAAGAGAATCAAAAGAAATGACCTCATCTATCTGCATAGAAATTTTTTCCAGGATCTGTAACGCAGTCAAATCAAATACATCAAGGTCATAAGAATCGTTGGAGATTTCCATACCGAAACGAGTGATAACCCATCTATCTGATTCCTTTATGACGTACAATCTATTTTCCATAAGAAACGCATTCAGGGCGGTATCAAGATCCTCACCAGAAAATTTCCACGAACCTTTCCCAGAAACAGTGTCGTCACAGCAAATAGAAATGCCAGTATCGCATGAGACAGCAAATACAATATCCTTCAAATCACAATTATCAAAGTCAAAAGAATAATTATATGTGTAGACAGAAACTTTAGACAATGACAAAACAATTGCAATCCACAGAAAAAACTTCTTCATCAAACCTCCTTACATTTTCCACGTATTTATAATAGACAACGCGAATCAGTTTTAACAAAAATTTGGCAAAAAACTTTAAAAAAAAATGAAAAAATGTTAATATTCTGTGTCAGTTTGACGTAATCATTCTTTTTGCTGTGCAATGCAGCAACTTCTGGAGGCGAATATGGACAGCGGGTCGAGTTATCCCTTATGTACTTTAACAACTAAAAAACGCCTCGAGAGGAAATATTATGATTACATATTGGCAGCAAATTGACGGTCAATTTACAAAAACCAAGAAAGAAGATGTAGACTCAAAAAAACCTGTATGGATTGACGCACGCAGTTTAACTCGTGATGAAACTGTAGAATTACAGGAAGAATATAAGATTGAACAGGACCATCTTTTGGATATACTTGACCCTGATGAACTTTCGCGAATGGAAGAAGGTGAAGGATATATCCTTACAATTGTCAGAGTTCCTGTTTATGATCCACAGGCAGAAACCCCATATTTTGCTGTTCCAGTTGGTATTATCATTAAAGGAAAAACTATCATTACCCTCTGCTGGACCGACTGCGAAATTTTAAAAGACTTTGGAAACAACCGCGTCAAAAACATCCGCCTCACAGACTTTCCGTCCTTCATCGCGCAGATTATGAACCGTGCAAATTTGAACTTCCTTCGTTACCTTAAGGAAATCAACCGCCGTTCTACAAGCATTCAGAATGAAATGCGCCAGGAAATCCAGAATCATGAAATTATGCTCATGCTCGGACTTGAAAAATCTCTTGTTTACTTTACAACTTCCCTCAAAAGTAATGCTTTGCTTTTACAGAAAATGAAAGTAACCCGCTTAATTAAGTTCGATGAAGAAGACATTGATTTTGTTGAAGGCGTTATGATTGATAACCGTCAGGCAATTGAAATGGCCGACACCTATTCAAACATTCTTTTTGGTGTAATGGATGCGTTCTCTTCTGTAACTTCAAACAACCTGAACATCGTTATGAAAAAACTTGCCGTTATTAACCTTGTAATGATGGCTCCAACTTTTGTAACCAGCTTCTTTGGTATGAACTACAAACTGCCATTTGAATCTTTACCAGGTTATATTCCAGTTATTGTAGCAACAATACTTTGTCTTATTTCTGTATTCTTAAGCTGGCTCTTATTAAGCTTTAACAAAGAAAAAATGGAAGCCCGCAAAAAGGCAAAAAAAATGACCCGTAAGCAACGGGCCAAAATTAAAGCAGAAACTAAAAAGCTCCGCAAACAGGAATCAAAATTACGCTAGTACAGTTTATTCTGTACAAGTGTAACAGATTCTAAAACCAAAGAAATTATAATACTCATTAGGATCGTAAGAATAACGGTCCCCCGCAAAATAAAACGGTGTAAATCTGGAAATGCTTCCCCCGCGACTAACGCGTTCATATCCGGAAGCAGGCCCATAATTTTCGTTATCGTCATATTCTGCTTTAAACCAGTCCCAGCAATATTCCATTACGTTTCCGCTCATATCAAAAATGCCGGCAAAGTTTGCATTACCAGTTCCAGGTTCTGCAATATTATTAGGATCAAAAGGAATTCCTGCAGTTCCAACAATTCTTGTACGATTTGCATTTTCACTGGTCCAGGCAAAAAGTAATCCTTCTTCCAAAAGATTATCCTTCTGACCACTTACACAAGAACCTTTCTGAAAACCATTTTTTGTTTTTCTGGAAGCAAACTCCCATTCAGCTTCAGTTGGAAGTCTGTAACCGTTTGATTTAAAATTACATTCACACAAATCACAAACTGCAGTATTAGAGGAATCGCGAATAACTTCCCCTTTATATGTATAACAAGGTGTACGTCCATTAATTTCGCTTAAAGCATTACACCACACAATTGCATCATACCAGCTGATAGTTGTAACAGGCATATACTGATTTTCTTCCAAAGGTTCAGCGCCATATTTTCCAAAAATTCCAGCCTGACCAGGATTCTGAAAATTATAGCCTAATTTTTCAGCCTTAACTCTAATCTGATACCACAATTCATAAGTAGTTTCAAACTTATTCATTGCAAATGGCTTCAGTTCCCTTTTTGCAGGATTAGCACCAGAATCGCTACCAATCATAAAAGAAAGTCCGCTCTTAAAAGAAACAAACGAAAGCGCCTTAAATTCTCCCGCAAATGTCAAAAACTGAGAACATAATAAAATACCCGCTATTACAAAAAACTTTCTCATTTTCAATAGAACTCCGAACTAAGAACTATTTTACAATTTCAGCTTCAGCTTTCAAGTTACCGTCAGAATCTTTAGTCACAGTAAGCCAACCATAGCTGCCCTTTTCTCCAAGACTACCAGGATTGATTACAACTGTATTACCAATTTTTTCAATTCCAACACCTTCATGAATATGACCACAGATTACAGCAAGAGGCTGTTTTTCCTTAATCAAATCTGTAAGCATCTGACTTCCTGCATGAAGATCTGCATTTACAGCATCTACAACTTCACCTTTTGGAGGATTGTGAGAAATCAAAATCATGCTTTTCCACAAGTCAGCATCGCCACTCTGTTCAGCAGCATTTCCTACAATATCAAAATCAGAAATGATTTCTTCTTCATCACGTTCAAATTCTGTTTTACCAGTGAACTTAGTTCCGCCACCGGCACCAGCAATTCCAACACCATCATGGAAAACCATAGTTTTTTCAACACATACGTCCTGATTATCTAATTCTTCCAAAAAGTCTTCGTTATCACAATTTCCTAAAACTGCATAAATTGATTCATGTTTTGAAGTCAATTTTTCCAAAGCTGCTTTTCCAGTATCTGGTTTAAAACAAGCAGCAAAGTCTCCTGCAAACAAAACTCCGTCTGCTTTAGAAAACTGTTCGTCTAATTTATCAAGCTGTGCATTTTCTGCATGCAAATCACTTAAAACTAAAAATTTCATTTTATTCTCCAAGTCTCTATTTACTTAATACTTTATTAAAAGCCTTTCTTAATTCTGCCATCTGTTCTTTTGTTCCAATTGTAATTCGGACAAAATCTTCAATACCAGGTGTATTAAAATGACGAATTAAAAGACCTTCTTCTTTAATTGCCTTATACAAATCATTTCCTTTAATGCCGTCTTTTTTAGCAAAAAGGAAGTTTGTCTGACTCTTTATTACATAAAACCCTTTATCTTTTAAAAAGTTATAAAATGATTCACGTTCTTCTGCAACTTTTTTTGATGTACCAACATAATAGGCAACATCATTACAAGCAGCAGTTCCACTTACCTGAGCAACAGCATCAATTGGGAAGTGATTTACAGAGTTCTTAACAGTTGTAACAACATTTACCAGTTCAGGAGAAGCAACAATGTAACCAAGACGCTGACCGGCTCCACACAAACTCTTAGAGAAAGTTCTTACAATTACAAGATTCTTAAATTCAGCAAGTAATGGAATAGAAGATTCGCCACCAAAATCCACATAAGCTTCATCAACAATAAAAATCTGGTCTGGACTGGCTTTTTTAAGCATCTGACGAACTTCTTCGCGTTTAAGACCAATACCAGTTGGAGCATTTGGATTTGCAAAAATCATACCGCATTCATTATTTTCTGCTCGTTTAAGCATTTCTTCTGTATCCAGCGACCAGTCTTCTTTTAAAGGAACTGTATCCATTGGAATATCATAAAAACCTGCATAAACCGGATAGAAACTGTATGTAAATTCAGGAAGAACAAATTTGCGGCCTGAATCAAAAAAAGCATAGAATACGAAAGATAAAACTTCGTCACTTCCGTTTCCGCTGTAAATCATATCTGGAGTTACAGTAAAAGGAATTTTATC
>JAKSTL010000048.1 GCA_024402595.1 Treponema sp.
TTATGTAATTGCTAAATGTGCAGGAAAGAAAGTAAAAGATATTCCAGTTGCAACATGGGTACTTGCAGTTATCTTTATTGCTGATATTATTTTTGAAGCCGTAAAATAATTGATTACTTTTTAATGTTAAAAAAAGGGACTGTCCAATAAGTATTGTATTTGTTATGCTGAACTTGTTTCAGCATCCCACATAATACGAACTTACGGAACAGCCCCTGTTTTTTGTATCTAAAATAATGAATTACAGATTATTCAAAAGCCATTCCTTGAACAGGTTGTAATCATTTTCCATTGGAATTGCTCGGTCTGGTAATCTTAAAACTTCTTCAAGTCTGGCTGGGATTGGAGGTTCTTTACCAATAGCTTCTGTTACAGTTGAACCGAACTTTGCAGGAGATGCTGTTTCAAGAATAACTCCAACAGCTTTTTTATCTGTTACTTTATTTGCCCAATTTGGAAGATTTGGAGTTAATCCTGGTTTATCATAATCATTCTTAATTCCGTTGATAAGATTTTCCATAGCTCCAGTTTTAATGTCTTCCCAAGCTTTCCAACCAATAGCTCCATGTGGATCAATAATATAACCTGTTTTTCCGTTACAAGCCTGAATTGCATCCATAATGCCTTTGTTATCAAGCCAGTAAGAAGCAAAAGATGTACGAACTTCTTCTAAAGAATACATAGCTTTAATTCGTTCATAGTTACTTGGAGCACCAACATCCATAGCATTAGCATAAGTTTCTACAGATGGACGGGCATTATAGTCTCCTGTGGCAATCCAATCAGGAATTGTTCTGTTAGAGTTAGTAGCCGCAACAAAACCTTCAATAGGCGCACCCATTTCTTTTGCAATAAGTCCAGAAGTAAGGTTACCAAAGTTTCCAGATGGAACAATCATAATGATAGCTGGATCCTGAATTTTGTTGTCCATTGCAGAACGGTTTCTAACCAGCAAAGAAGAATACATGTAATAGAAACTCTGTGGCAAAAGTCTTGCAATATTGATTGAGTTTGCAGAAGAAAGTCTTAATTTTGAACGAAGTTCTGTATCTGTAAAAGCGGTTTTTACCAGTTTCTGACAATCATCAAAAGTTCCTTTTACTTTTAATGCACGAACATTTCCTGTAAAAGTTGAAAGCTGTTTTTCCTGAAGCTGACTAACTTTTCCTTCTGGATAAAGGATTGTAACATCAAGACCTGGTACATTGTGGAATGCACTTCCTACTGCAGAACCTGTATCTCCTGATGTAGCAACAAGAATGTGAAGAGGTGTTGCTTCGTTTCTATTAAAATAAGACATAGTTCTTGCCATAAAACGAGCACCAAAATCTTTAAATGCACAGGTTGGACCGTGGAAAAGTTCAAGAACATAAGAAATTGAATCTAATGGAGCAACCTTTGGTGAAAAAGGATACGCATCCTGAATAATTGCTGCTAAATCTTCATCTGGGATTTCACCTTCAACATAAGGTTTTGCCATATTAAAAGCTATATCTCTAAAAGATGGAGCAGGGTCCTTTGTTAAAAGTGACTTATCAAGCTTTGGAAACTCAACAGGAATGTATAAACCTCCAGTTGCCTGATTCATTCCTCCCATTACAGCAGTTCTAAAATCAACTTTAACTGAACTGTCTCTAGTATCTGTATAAATCATAAAAATCTCCTATTAAAAAATAGTATTTAAAAATGTTTATTTATATTTTATAAATTGTTTATATTGCTATATTACAATTTTTTATGCCTAATTTTTTATAACCCGTAAAATAATTCATTTACAATTTTTTTTGCCAGTTCTGACTTAGAAGCACTAACACATTTATTCCAGTTTGCACCAACAGAAGTATTTTCAACAGTGGTAGCAAAAATCTCCTTTCCGGAACTCATATCTATAGCGTAAATATCAGCAATTAATTGTGCTTCATAACCATCATCAACTTTTGTAACTGGTTGAACAAACTTAATCGTTCCTCCAATGAGGTAGCCAAAATCTGTACCAATAATTTCATAATTCTGCTTATACAAAGTAGTTTTATTTTTACCAATATCCGAAGTTTCATTTACAGGCGCATTTCCTACATTATAAACACCGTTACTGCGGAACTCCGAAAGAATATCATAAGAATTACCTGTAGGTTTATTTAATTCATTAAAATCCCAGATAAATAAAACTGCACCTTTTCGTACAACATCAGATTTAATTTTTAAAGGTGCTGAAACCTCTTTTTCTAAAGCTGCAACTTTTTCCACAATGTCCTGATTCAAATCTTCTGGAATGGCTGGAGAAAAAGTAACTTTTGTATTGGCGGCAAATCCCTTAACTTCCGGTAAAATGCTAACCAATCCATCAGCCCCGGACTTTATTACTGTTTCTTCAAAAACTAAAACCGAAACTTCCCGTTTTACAGGATATTTTACAAGAACAGGAAAATCACAAACCGGTTCATTCAACTGATTTATTACCTTAACTACAAAAGGTTCCTTAAAAACTTTGCCTTTTGAAATCTCTGCTGGCGAAGAAACTAATTCAAAAGATATGTCGTTTAATGAATCCAAAAAAATCTCTTCTGGTGATAAAACTGGTTCTTCTGGAATAGATTCCTCTGCAACAGTTTCGGTAACATCTTCTTCTAAAATGGCAGAATCTAAATATTGCTCATCATTTGTTATATTTTCTGCAGTTAAAAAAGAAGGATTTTCTGTACTGTCAGATGATTCTAAAAATACCTCCGAATCTTGTGTAAGAGTTTGGTTTTCGTCTGTCTGCACATTTGAAATTGACGCACATGAAAAAAAGAAAAAAGTCCCTGCAGACACTATAAATAATGTAACTTTTTTAGATTTCATAATCAATTATATTATTATGAATGCCTATTTTTTACAATAAGATATTGTAAAAATGTTGTTATAAACCTAAAATGATTAAAAAAAAATAACGACTTTTTAATAATTGTTAAAGGGGGAATTGATGATGAAACGATGTACAAAAGCCATCCTTTATAAAGATAATTTAAAATATAATTTGGAACAAATAAAAAAGGCCGCTGGAGAAAATACAAAAATCTGTGTGGCCGTAAAAGCCGATTCTTATGGACATAATGCAATTCTAACATCAAAACTGGCAGAAGAAATGGGAATTGAATATCTTGCTGTTGCTACAGTAGATGAAGGTATTGAACTGCGAAAAAATGGAATTGGGGCAAATATTCTAATACTTAGTCTCTGTACACCAGAAGAATATGACGAACTTTTTGAATACCGTATTACTCCAATGATTTTTAGTTTTGAAGTAATTGATTTATTGAAAAAAGCCGCCTGTAATTGTGGTGTAAAAGATTTTCCTGTTTTTCTTGCTATTGATTCTGGTATGGGACGAGTTGGTTGTTATCCTGAAGAAGCGGGGGAAGAGGCAAAGAAAATTGTAGAGGGTGGATTTCTAAAATTGGAAGGAATGTGTACGCATTTTGCTGTTTCCGATAGCCTGCAAGAAAATAATGTTTCTTATACACAAAAACAATATGAATCTTTTTGTAAAGCAGTAGAAAATGTTGAAAAAGCTGGCATTTCCAGTGGTATAAAATCCTGCTGTAATAGTGCCGCCTTTTTGAATAATAAAAATATGCATTTTGATATGGTGCGTCCAGGTATTATTACTTATGGCTATTATCCAGATGAAATTACAGAAGATTATTTAAAATCGGTGAATAATAATTTTAATATTAAACCTGTAATGGCTTTTGAAACTCAAGTGGTGGCTATTAAGGCATTTAAAAAAGGTCAATCTGTTTCTTATGGAAGAACTTGGGTTTGTGAAAAAGATACAAAAATTGCAATTCTTCCAGTGGGATATGCAGATGGATTGTTGCGAAGATTTTCACCAGGACTTGAAGTTACTATAAGGGGTAAAAAATATCCAGTGCGTGGCCGAATCTGTATGGATCAATGCATGGTAGATATTGGAATAGATAACGATGAAGTCTGTTTGTGGGATAAAGTTTTAATTTTTGGTCCTGAAGAAAGTGGTGCAAAAACTACAGCAGAAAATCTTGCTAAAATCGGAAATACAATTTCTTATGAAGTTTTGACTTCTATTTCAAAAAGGGTTGAAAGAATAATTTTATAATTTTGAGGAGCTTAGTATAAGCCCAAGAGTTTTTTAAACTCGGCTAAAAGGTAGAAGGAGCCAGTAACCAAAAGCAGGGTATTGTCTTTAGCAGATTCTTCCAATGCCATTTTTATCATGTTTTTGTAATCTTTATTGGATGAAAATTGTAAACCCGCTTCTTTAAAACATTCTTCTGCCTGATTTAAATTGGAATGTTTTATTGTACCTGGAATTGTAAGGAAGACTTTATGGAATCTGTATTTAAAAAGCCTTGAAATATCTTTTATATCTTTATCGGCGGCACATGCAAAAAGAAGATTGGCTTTTTTGTTGTCATAAAGTTTATTAAAAGTATCTAAGGTCAAACTTATACTGTTACAGGTATGAGCTCCATCTAAAATTATAAACGGAATGTTTTCATAACCCTTTAATTTTTCAATAATTTCAAATCTGCCAGGTAAAGTTGCTTTAGCAAGACCTTTTTCAATAATAGATTCATCAAGATTAGGAAAAAGTTTTCTTGCGGCAATAGCGGCCATGGCGGCGTTTTGTGCCTGCATTTTACCAAGAAGTTTCATTTCTGTTTCTATTGGACGATTGAATATTTCACTTTCATAATGAACCTTCATACGTTTTGTGTGTTCATTAAAGGAATAGGTTGCTTTTGAAATCAGTTCATCTACAAAATAATATGGAGCATGGCGGGTAATGGCTTTTTCTCTAAAAACAATTTTTACAGCTTCTGTTTGCTGGCGGGAAATGACTACAGGGGTGCAGTTTTTAATAATTCCTGCTTTTTCTGCGGCAATTTTTTCCAGTGTATCTCCAAGAAACTCTGTATGTTCCAACTCAATTGGCGTAATGCAGCATAATTTTGGTCGAAGCACATTAGTTGTATCTAAACGACCGCCTAATCCTACTTCAAAAACAGACCAATCTACCTTTGCCTGACGAAAACATAAAAAGGCATAAAGTGTTACAAGTTCAAACCAGGTAATAGGTCTATCAGCTGGAAGATTTATAATTGATTCAATATTTGGAACCAGCTCTTTAATTGCTTTTTCATAAATCTCTTCTTCAAAGAAACCGTTGGCATTGGTAATTCGTTCTCTAAAATCTGTAATGTGTGGGGAAGAATATAAACCTACGGAATAGCCTGCTTCTGAAATAATGCTGGCTATCATTTTAGAAACAGAGCCTTTGCCCTTTGAACCTGCTACATGAACGCAAGGAGCATAATCTTGAGGATTGTTGAATCTTTTACATAAAAAATCAATTGTATCCAGCCAGAAAATATCTTTTTTGGGATTATGTTCAAAGTTTAGATAATCATCTAGCCAATCTTGGAATACTTCAATTGCATTCATATAAATTATTATAGAATAAAACTCTACACTTGTGAAGTGCATTTGAACGTTCTAAAGTTCATAGATTTTGTGAAAAAAAAAATAAGAATGTAAAAAGATTGTAATAATTTTATTAATTAAGTGACAAAAAGAACTATTAGATTGTTGAAAAGGTCAAGTTTTTGAAAAAATTGAAAATATTGAAAATATTTCTTGTACAGTTTATAATTATTCATTAAAAATAGACTTTTCTGGGAGTATTAAAATGAGTGAAGAACTTCAGTATACAGATATAAATAGAAGTTATGAAGCGGCTGTAAAACGAAGTCAGGAAATTGAAGCAGATTTATTAAAAAATCCAAAAAAATATAGAGTTTTAACTGGTGATAGACCTACAGGAAGGCTTCATATTGGTCATTATTTTGGAAGTTTGCAGAATCGTGTAAGACTGGCAAACCTTGGTGTTCCAACTATGATTCTTATTGCAGATTATCAGGTTCTAACTGATCACGATGCCTTTGATAAAATCAGTCAGAATACAAAGGAATTAGTTATTGATTATCTTGCAGCGGGAATAAATCCTGAAAAACAGGATGTTATTATTTATCCACACAGTTATGTTCCTGAATGCAATCAGCTTATGATTCCTTTTTTGACATTGGTTTCTAATGCCGAGCTTAGTCGTAATCCTACTGTTAAAGAAGAAATTGAAAGTGCGGGCCTTAAAAATGTAAATGCTGGTATGTATACTTATCCTGTACATCAGGCTTGTGATATTTTGTTCTGTAAAGGAAATGTAGTTCCTGTTGGAAAAGATCAGCTTCCACATCTTGAAATGACAAGAACAATTGCCAGCAGATTTAACAAAAAGTTCTGTACTGATATGAACAAAGAACCTGTTTTCCCAGAACCACAGGCATTGCTTTCTAAAACACCAATGATTCTTGGTCTTGATGGAAGTCAGAAAATGTCAAAATCTCGTGGAAATGCGGTTATGCTTTCTGCTACAGAAGATGAAACTGCCAAACTGATTAAAAAGGCAAAAACTGATCAAGATAGAAATATTACTTATGATCCTGTAAATCGACCGGAAGTTGCTAATCTTTTAATGTTGATTTCTCTTTGTACAGGTGAAGCTCCAGAATCTATTGCGGCTAGAATTGGTGATGGTGGTGGCGGAATGCTTAAAGCAACACTTACAGAGGCTATGAATGAAAAACTTCGTCCTTTACGCGCTGAAAGAGCTCGTCTTGAACAGGATCCTGAATATATTAGAAAAGTTCTGCTTGATGGTGCTGCAAAAGCCAGAGAAATTGGTATTAAAACTTTGGAAGAAGTACGCGAAAGAATGAATATGAAGATTTAGTTCTGGATTTAAATAGAAAGGGCTTAAAAAATATCCCGCGGAAGTTTAGTGAAAACAAAGTTTTGTTCACTGAAAATCTGCGGGATTTTTTATTTTTATAGAGTAATTATTGCTGGATTAAAAGAGAACTTTTACCATATCTCTGGTTATTTCTTTCAAATTATGAGCTCCACACATAGCCATTGTATCTTTTAATTCTGCGCCAATTTTTTCTACAAAACATTGAACGCCTTCTTCTGCGGCACCATAAACTGCAGGAACGAATGGTCTACAAATAAGAACTCCATCTGCACCTAAAGCAAGGGCTTTGAAAACGTCAATTCCAGTTCTGATTCCACCATCTACAAATATTTTCATTGTATTATCTGGGGTTTTTACGGCTTTTACAATTTCTTCCAATACTTCGGCTGTTGCTGGACACTGGTCAAGAACTCTTCCACCATGATTAGAAACAATAATTGCAGACGCTCCTGCTTCTTTCGCCTTTAATGCGGCTTTTGGTGTCATAATTCCTTTAAGAATAAAAGGTTTATTTGCCATTTTGATAATATCTTTTAATTCTTCTACTGTTTTGCTGCCTGCTGGAGGTGTAAAGTTTTTTAAGAAAGGGAGACCTGCAGCATCTATATCCATAGCAACGGCAAAAGAATCTGAGTTTTTTACTAATTCCATTTTAGTTTTAATTGTCTCAAGATTCCATGGTTTTACTGTTGGAACTCCAATTCCATTTGATTTTTTTATGGCTTCTGTTGCATAACTCATTACTTTTTCTACAGCGCCATCTCCAGTAAACGCTGCAATTCCAGCTTTTGCACATGCGGCTACAAGAATATTGTTATATGCTAAATCATCATATTTATCGCCATAGTGGAGATTTACAGCACCTACAGGCCCCGCAAAGAATGGATATTTGAAGGTTTTACCAAATAATTCAAAACTTGTGTCTGCAGGTTTATTTTCTGAAATGGTATCCATGTTTACTCTGATTTCACGCCATTTTTCATAATTGCGAATTGCTCCATCTCCTGAACCTTTTGCACCTGGACCTGGCATCTGGTTTCCACAAGCTTTTCCGTTACAAACAGGACAAGCCTTGCAGTATTTTCCCATAAAAGGTTTTGCTTCGTTTAACACTTCGTTGTAAGTCATTGTCTTTACTCCATTAATAATTGGTCTATATTAACTGCATGTTTTTTGCAATGTTTAGAGCGACTTCAGTCAGTTTTTCTTTATCATTCATTTCGGGATCTTCAAGTACACATTCAAAAAGATCATTAAGAATTACACCTAGGGCTTTTCCTGCGGGAATACCAGCGTTTATTAAATCTTTTCCGTTTACTGCAAGATTTTTTAAAGTGAGGGCATTTTGTTTTTCGTAGATTCTTGTAATTCTATCTTTTAATTCCAGCAAAAGATGAACACTTTCGGAATAGCGAACATCTACGGGTTCATTATGCATACCATACATATCTGCTAAGCGTAAATCAAATAAATCATCTAGGGCTTCTGGGGTTGCTCGTACGATAAAACGACGGACTGCGGCATCACTCCAGTTAGTTTCATAATGGAACATGTGTTCTTTTACAAGGTGACATACGGCGTTTACTGTTTCGTTGGAAAATCTTAATCGTATCAATATGTTTCTTGTAATTTTTTCACCCGCTGCTTCGTGATTGTAAAAAGTGATGTTTTCTGGAGTCTGATTGTCCAAGGATTCTATGATTTTTTTAGTTACAGGCTTTCCAATATCATGGAAAAGAGCGGCTAATCTTACTTTCAGATTGTTTTGTGGAGCTCCATCGCAGGCATAAAAAAGATGATCCATAACATCGAACTGATGAAATCCTCTGTAATCTGACTGGATACAGTTTCGGCAGATGGAAAACTCTGGAATAAAATCTTTAAGTACGCCAGTTTCTTCCATAAGTTTTAATCCAACAGAAGGTTTTTTTGACATAAGGATTTTTTCAAACTCATCTCTAAATCTTTCTATTGAAATTGAAAGAATCTTATTTTTTATATCTTCCTTGAATATTTCTGCGTATGTGTCGTTCTCTATAGTAAAATCAAGTTTGGAAGCAAAACGCAGGGCACGAATTGGGCGTAATCCATCTTCCATAAATCTTTCGTGGGGATTACCTACAGTTCTGATGATTTTATTTTTTATGTCTTTCTGGCCATTAAAAGGGTCTACGATTGATCCATCGGACAAATCAACGGCAATGGCATTCATTGTAAAATCGCGCCGACTTAAATCTTCTTCAATGGTTGCTGCATAGTTTATTTTGTCTGGATGTCTACCGTCTGAATATCCTGTTTCTGTGCGAAAAGTAGTAACTTCAATTTCTTCGCCCAAAAAATGAACTGTTACAGTTCCGTGCTCGAAACCTGTGGGAATTACAACTTTAAACATTCCCATTACATCTTGAGGTGTGGCATTGGTGGCAACATCCCAATCAGAGGCTTCTTTGTTTAAAAAAATATCACGTACAGCACCGCCAACAAGATAGGCTTTAAAATTATGGTCGGCAAAAACCTGATGGAACTTTTTTAGAGTAGACGGGATAGTTATTTTATTATGGATTAAAAACATTTTTTTCTCCTCTTTTTTCAGTGGTACTGTTCCCATAGAAAGATTTACCGACAAACATTGTATTTGGATTCTCAGTTTTAAAATTTTAATCTGCTTTGATTATATGAATCATATTTCAGGAAATCCCAAAAGAAAGATTCAATAATATTGTACAATAAAAAATAAAGATTATGCCAATCACAAGACAAAATAACATAAAAATATTTTTTATAAGATGTTTTATTTTATGCCGAGTGTAAAAAATGTAAATGGAATTGTAAATTACGCCGGAAAAAGCCATTACACACATCAATATGGAGCTAATAATCAGGGTTCGGATAATAAAAATTTGGCTTTTATCTAAAAAACTCTGAAAGTTACCAATGATGTAAAACAGAAAAAGCAAAATGTTAAATATAAAAAATACCCACACAAAGGTTTGAATCAATTTTGTGAGGATAAGTAGGGAATATCTGTTAAAAAATTTGTTAATTCTTTTGTTAGTTTTCATTACTTGAAGTAAAATAAATACAAACGGTATATTTATTATATATAATATATAATATTTTGGGTGGGATAAAGACTGTGAAATATAAAATTTTTTTTATTTTAATTTTGATTCTTGGTGGCGTTGCATTTTATTTTGGTTGGACTCAAATTCAAGTAAAAACAGATGAATGTGCAATTGTTCAATCTAAATTTAAAGGTGTAAATGAAACTCCCGTGGTGCCTGGAAAATTCAGCTGGAATTGGGAATTTTTAATACCAAAAAATGCTTCTTTAACAAAGTTTAAAATCAAGCCATTTAATACGACCAAAAAAATCAGTGGAAATTATCAAAGCTATGATTTGAATGGAAATTATAGTGATTTATTGAATTATTATTTTAATTTTTCAATTTCATTTTCGTATACTCCAGAAGCTTTGGTCAGCCTTTTTCAAGATAATCTTATTTCTAATAATGAAGATTTAAATCAATATTTGGAAAATGCCGCAGATTATATTTGTCAGTTGGCAGCAGATTATTATTTGCGCAGATCTCAAATGGATTCCTCTTTTAATCCTGAATCTGTAAAACGAGATGAACTTGTTGCCGCCATTGCTTCGTACAAAGATTTTCCAGAACTTGATATAAATATTTTCGCCCTCACAGATTTTAAACTTCCAAATTATAATATTTATAACATGGTAAAATATCAGGGAATCTATAATTCAAAAAGAGATTCTGCTTCTGAAAATGCCGCTAATGAAAATATGGGAAGTGAATCATGATTATCTGGGTTGTCAGTATGGAATGCGCTGGTATTTCCGAAGCCGGTGGTGTTAAAAATGTAACTTTTTCTTTATGTAAAGAACTTAAACAATTAAAACAAAAGGTTTGTTTATTCATTCCAATTTATAAATGTACAGATTGGAACAATGTAACTATTCTTGATAAAGATTTTCTTACAATCAATGTGAATCATTGTAAAAAAAATGAAGTTGTAAGTTTTACCAAAGCCTTATCCCTTGAAGGTAATTTTGAAATTATTTTTATAAATCATCCGTCTTTTTCTCAGAAAGAAGGAGTTTATACATATACAGCCAATGAGCAACGGGAAAATCCTGAACATCAAAAAGGAACCGGCCATGTAGATACGCTTTTTAAAGATTCTTTATTTACTAAAGCTATTTTTGAATATGGAAAATCAATTTCTTCAGCCCATATTCCTGATATTGTTCATTGCCAGGATGCTTCTACAGCCTTATTGCCTGCTTTTTTGAAAAAAGATTCCAAATATGACAAAACAAAATCTGTAGTTACAATTCACAATGCCGGTCCTGCATATCACCACGAGTTTAAAGATATTGATGAAGCGCTCTGGTATACAGATTTTACTCGAAATGAACTTTGTGTGGCACTTAATAGTCAGTTTGTAGAACCATTTTTGCTGGCAGTTAATTCGGGAGCTTGCCTTACTACGGTTTCCGAAAATTATGCTAAGGAACTTAGAGATCCAGAAAATTATGAAACAACCCAAGGTCTATCAAAAATCTTTTATGAAAAAAATATTCCGGTTATAGGAATTACCAACGGTATTGATTATGGAAGATACAACCCAACTGATATTACAATTTCAAAACTTCCATTTGCCTTTAATCCCGAAAAAAATGATCTAGATGGAAAATTAAAAGCACGAGAATTGTTTTTACAAAAACTTACAAATGATGTTCTTCTAGACCAAATAAAAGATATAAAAAAATATGGATTTATTGATTCCTCTGAAAAAGATAATTCTCGAGATTTAATTTATATTGCTTATCATGGACGCATTACTAGCCAAAAAGGATTGTCGGTGTTGGTGGAAGCAATTCCTGCAATTCTTCAAAATTATAATGATGTTCGTTTTATTATAAACGGGCAGGGTGAAGTTGGGATTGAAGCTTCTTTAATAGAATTATCTAGCCATTATGCAGGGCATATTGTATTTTTAAATGGATATAATCAAGAGATTGCACGACTTACTACAGCTTCCTGCGATTTTATTGTTCTTCCAAGTTTTTTTGAACCTTGTGGTCTAGAGGATTTTATTGCTCAGATTTATGGAACTGTGCCTGTTGCTCATAAAACCGGTGGTCTTTGTAAAATACAAAATGAAAAAACAGGATTTTTGTATGATAACAATACAGAAAAAGCATTAATTGCAAAGTTATCTGAAATTATTGCAATTAAAAAATATTCTTCTGAAATTATAAATAAAATAATAAAACAGGGCGCTGTACATGTTCATAAAAATAATTCCTGGGAAAAAATCGTAAAAGAGAAATATATGCCATTATTTAAGCAATTAATAAAACTTGGTAGTGTTTAAAAATGTAAATAAAGGAACTTAAAAGCCAATACAAAAGAATTTTTATTTATCTTTTGCCCATAAACATTTTTAGAAAAAAAAGTTTAAAAATATTTAAAAAAAATGATACAGGTTGTTGACATTTTTTTTGTAAAAGAATAATATAATATTCGTTCACCGCTAATGAGTGGTGCCCAATAAAAATGCTGCCTTAGCTCAGCTGGTAGAGCACGTGATTTGTAATCTCGGGGTCGTGGGTCCAAATCCTACAGGCAGCTTTCCCTTGGGGAGTTTCTAGAGTGGTCAAATAGGACAGACTGTAAATCTGTTGCCGTCGGCTTCTGAGGTTCGAATCCTCAACTCCCCAGTAATAACAAGAGTTAGATTTTTCTAGCTCTTTTTTTTTGCCTTTTTTATATTCAAGTTTATTTAATTTTTTTTAATCATTCTTACAGTTCTTAATAAAACTTAATTTTGAATCGGCCAATTTTAATTAAAATAAAGAAAACTTCAAAAGAGATTTATTTAAACAGGGTATGCAATATAGAATAAAAAAAATAAAAAGTATATAATTTTAACAGATTTTTAAAACGAGAGGATTTCAAGTGATTATTCATTTTTGGGGAGTTAGAGGTTCATTGTCAGCTCCTCTTTCGCCACAGCAGATACAATCAAAAATAATGGCTGTTGTTCAGCGGATAACCGAAGATGATATAAAATCAGTTGAATCTCGTGCAAAGTTTGTAGCAAATCTTCCTGCGTGGATAAACGGAACTACTGGTGGAAATACAGCCTGTGTAGAAGTAAAGACCGATGATTCAAAAGAGTTTATTTTTGATGCAGGAACTGGTATTCGGGTTTTTGGAAAATCACCAAATCTGCCTCAAAATAAACAATACAATATGTTTTTTTCGCACTTTCATTGGGACCATATCCAAGGTCTTCCATTTTTTGATCCCGCTTATGATCCTGAATCTAAGTTTGATGTTTTTTCCCCTGTTGATGATTTTCAAAATTACTTAAAAAATCAAATGTTTTTTCCTTATTTTCCACAAACTTTTGACGCTTTTACAAAAAATTTTGCTTTTCATAAAATTGTTCCTGGTCAGGCCATTTCTATTGGTGACAGTCAGATTTCTGCCTGTAAAATGAGTCATCCTGGTGATTCCTATAGTTATGCAGTTTTGGAAGGAAACAAAAAGTTTGTTTATGCAACAGATGTGGAATTACGAACAAAAGATTTTGCAGTTACCGCCGAAACCGAGGCTGTATTTAAAGATGCCGATGTAATTGTCCTAGATTCTCAATACACAGTAGAAGAAGCTTTTCGAAAAATCAATTGGGGACATTCTGCTTTCTGTTATGCTGTAGACTTTGCAATTAATTGGAATATTAAAAAGTTATATTTATTTCATCATGAACCAACTTATGATGATAAAAAATTAAACTCAATTTTAATGGCTGCCCGCTGGTATGCACAGTATATTCATCATTCAGACATTCAGATTGAATTGGCAAGAGAAGATGAAGAGATAATTATATGATGAATGAAACCGTAAGTACAAATGTATCAGAAAACAGCAGACCCTCTTTTAATTTAACATATAATTTCAGTTCCGCTGAAATAGCCATATTAGCTAAGTTTTTAAGAAATAATCAAAGTTCATTACCAAAAGGTTTAGAGTCTTTTGAAAAAGCAATAGAAGACTCTGTTTACAATTCACTTTCATTGGAAGAGGTTAGGAATTTCTATTCATGAAAAAAAAGAAAGGCTTTATAATTTTTCTGACCGTGCTGGCGGTATTTTTGGTGTTGGTAATTGGCGTTTTTACCGGTGGATATTTGTATTGTTCGTCAAAAATTAGTCCCTTGGTAAAAATAAAATCCCTTGAGCCCGCAGATAAACAAATCGAAGAAATCTCAGACATCAGGTTTCAAATTGATTACGGAACTTCTGTTTATACTATTGCGCAGAATCTAGAAAAAGAAAAAGTAATCAAAAGTGCTCAATTTTTTTACTATTTTATCAGATATCCTCAGGTTTTTACAAAACTGTTCAAAAATGCAGTTTCAGATACTCAGGAAGAAATTGATTTTCTAAACAATGGAATTGAATTAAAGAGTGGCGTTGCTTTTTTGTCACCAACAATGAAATATGCGGAAATTGTAAAAAATCTTTCTTCGGGCCAACAGGAGTTTGTAAAGGTTTCTATTCCCGAAGGATTAACAATCTCTAAAATCGGTGCAATTCTTGAAGAAAATCAGGTGTGTACAAAAGATGATTTTAAAAAATCCTGTTCATCTGTGGAGAATCTGGTAAAATACAATATTCCAGGTCAGAATCTGGAAGGCTTTTTATTTCCAGATACATATTACTTCAACTATAAAATGGATAGTGATTCGGTAGTAGATTTGATGGTTGAAAATTTTAAAGAAAAAACCGCTTCAATTGAAGAATTAAAAGGAAAAAGTTTTTTTGAAATGTACGATATTCTAAAGTTAGCTTCCATTGTAGAAAGAGAATATAGAGTTCCAGAAGAAGCTCCTTTAATTGCCAGCGTTTTTGCAAATCGGTTAAAATATAATATCGGTTTGTATTCCTGTGCCACCGTTGAATATATAATCACAGAGATTCAAGGAAAACCTCATCCTGGTAGAATCTTAATTCAAGATACTAAAATTGATAATCCTTATAACACTTATGTTTGGGCAGGCTTACCACCAGGTCCAATTTCTAATCCAGGACTTGTTGCATTGAAGGCGGCTGCTAAACCTGCGAAAACTA
Source organism: Treponema sp. (assembly GCA_024402595.1). Lineage (GTDB taxonomy): Bacteria > Spirochaetota > Spirochaetia > Treponematales > Treponemataceae > Treponema_D. The sequence goes on from JAKSTL010000048.1 coordinate 15,003, forward strand.
AATATTTTTATTTCCAGATTGTAGATGCAGAAGCTGGACGGCATGTTTTTTCTCAAACTTTTGATGAACATAAGGTTAATCACAATTTGGATTTGAAAAAGTAAATGGCTGGTCATATTTCACAAAGTACAATTAATTATATTCATGAATCCTCTGATATTATTTCCATTGTTGGCGACTACACACGGCTTACAAGAAAGTCTGGAAATGACTGGTGGGGCTGTTGTCCTTTTCATAATGAAAAAACTAGTTCCTTTCATGTGGACGGTGATAAAAAGTTTTATTACTGTTTTGGTTGTCATGCCAGTGGAGATGTTATTAAGTTTGTTATGGAGATGGAAAAAGTATCTTATGTAGATGCAATTTCTTCTCTGGCAAAAAAACTTGGTACAGAAATTAAATATGATGATGGATATAATCCCGAGACTGTAAAAAAAGATGATTCAACTGAAAAATATATTGAACTTTATGAACGAACGGCATCTTTGTTTCATTATTTTTTAATGGAAACAGAACAGGGAAACAAAGCTTTAGAATATATCTCTAAACGAGGCCTTACAAAAGAAACCTTAGAAAAGTTTAAGCTTGGTTATGCTCCCGCTGATCGAAAATGGCTTAAAAAGTTTCTTTTATCTAAAAACTTTAGCCCAGATTTTTTGAACCAATCAGGTTTGTTTAGTCAAAAATATCCAGATTATTCCTTTTTTTCCGACAGGTTGATGTTTCCTATCTATAATAGAAAAGGGCAGGTAGTGGCTTTTGGTGGTCGTGTAATTCCTCCAGCTGATGAAAGTCAACGAAAGTATCTCAATTCTTCCGATATGAAACAGTTTAAAAAAGGTGAAACGCTTTTCGGTTTTAATTTTGCAAAAGAATCTATTAGAAAAAATAAAAAAATCATATTTTGTGAAGGCAATATGGATGTTATTGCTTATCATCAATGTGGTCTTGATTATGCCGTTGCAACCTTGGGTACAGCTTTAACAGAAGCTCATTTAAAAATGATTCAGGGCTTTGTGGCTAATGGCGAAGTGCTTCTTTCTTTTGATTCGGACGGTGCTGGACAAAATGCTACCAGAAAGGCAATTTTAATGTGCCGAAAAATGGATTTAACTGTAAAAATTATCAGGTTAAAAGGTGGAAAAGATCCCGCGGAAATAATGCTTAATTTTGGCAAAGAAAACTTGACGACTCAGGTTAACAGTGCTATATTAGATGTCGACTATCTTTTGAATACACTAGGGCAGAAATATCCTGTTGATACTCCAGAAGGCAAATGGAAAGCGTCTATGGAGTTTTTTACATATATTGATGCTTTACAATCAGATATTCAAAAAGAGTCTTGTTTGGAACTGTTGTGTCAAACATTCAATTTAAGACCGGAGGCTGTAAAGAAGGATTTTAAAAATCGGGATCAAGCCGGTGAGCGTTTAACAATGCGGCCTAATAATCAAACTGAACAAAAAACACAAATAAACATTAATGCAGAATTAAGAGGTTTAATTGCTGTTACTGCCGATTTAAATCAATTTAAATTATTACGCTCTAATCTAGCCGAAGAAGATTTTAGAAATCCAGATGCAAGACGGTTGTATAATATACTGGAAGGTTGTTTTGAAAGTAAGTCCTTTTCAATACCAGACATTTTATCAAGATTAAATGACGCTGCTTTATCGCAGTTAGTAACAGATGCTATTTCTTCTGGAGTCTATCAAAAGGATAATATTGAGATCATTTTGAATGATACCATTAAATATGTAAAGAGAAATAAAATTGAAGAACAAAGAAATAGTATACTGAAAAGAATCCATGATTATATTGTGGTTACTGAAGATGACAAGATTCAGATGAATAAACTTCTGGAAGAAAAAATGGAGCTTGATAAGCAGGCTGCATTGCTAAAATAAATTAAAATTGTTTATAACTAACAAATTTTTTACATAAACTAAAGGTAAAAATCTTTATGAATGAAGTATTAAACCCAGCTGTACAAAAACTTATCGATTTAGCAAAATCCAAGCCATTTATTACTTGGGAAGAAGTTACATCATTTTTGGGACAAGAGTTTGTTAATTCCGATGAATTAATGGAACCTGTTTTGGAACAGTTAAAGGCTATCGATCGTGAGCCTAAAGAAACTGAAGTTATTGGAATTGATACAGATGCAGATGAAATGTCTGAATCTATGGAGCTTGATGTTGGCTTAGAAGATGATGGCGACGAAGATGATATTATCCTTGATCAGGATGATGAAGAGGATTTAGGTTCTGATAGTGAAGTTGAAGAAATTGAAAATGCAGAAAAGCTGGCTTCATCACGAACACGCCTTGTAAATAATGAAAAAGATTCCAATGTTGATGACCCAATAAGACTTTATCTTCGTGACATTGGTAAGGAAAATCTTCTTACTGCAGAACAGGAAGTTGAACTTTCTAAAAAGATGGAAGAAGGAAATAATATCATTAAAGATGTTATAAAAAACTCAGGTATTATGATTCCAGAGTTCTTTCAGATTGCACAAAAGGCTTTTACTCGTATTGATATTCATGAACCTGGAAAAACACGAAAAGAAATCAATGAAGAAATGGCAGATAAACGCCGCTTAAAGAGTTTTTATGGTGAAAACATTAAACCTGTTCTTTCTGAAATGAAGCAGTATATGAACCTTAAAAAACAACTTTTTGAGTCTGAACAATCTAGTGCTATTTTTAACAATCCTCAGTTGGTGGAATTACGAGAAAAGATTTTACCAGAGTTAAAGAAAGTTGATATTCAAACAGAAGAGTTGGATAAGTTTACTCAAAAATATCGTGATGCCACAATTAAAATTGAAGAGTATCATCAGAAACAGGAAAAGAAAATGAAGGAACTGAGAATCTCAAATCCTTCAGAACTTAGAAGCCTTGGTCGTAAGATTTCAATTAAATCACAGGCAGTAAAACTTGAGCAGGAATTGAATATGACTGCTGATGAAATCCGTGAAATCTATACTCAGATTCAAAAAATTGACCGAAAACTCCATAAATTGGAATATGAGTTTGAAAATAGCGTTGAAGATATTCTTAAAATGGCCAAAGAAATTGAGTATGGTCGTTTAATGATGGAAAAAGCAAAAAATAAGCTTATTAATGCCAACCTTCGTCTGGTTGTTTCCATTGCAAAAAAATATACAAACCGAGGACTTCATTTCTTTGATTTAGTTCAGGAAGGAAATATTGGTTTAATTAAAGCTGTTGAAAAGTTTGAATACCGAAAAGGATTTAAGTTTTCAACTTATGCAACCTGGTGGATTCGTCAGGCAATCACTCGTTCAATTTCAGATCAGGCAAGAACAATTCGTGTTCCAGTTCATATGATTGAACAGATTAACAAAGTTGTTCGAGAAAGTCGTCAGCTTATGCAAAAACTTGGTCGCGAACCAACAGATGAAGAGATTGCACAGCAGCTTGGATGGCCATTGAGCAGAGTTAAGCAGGTAAAAAATGTTGCCCGTGAACCAATTTCTCTTGAAACTCCAATTGGCGAAGAAGAAGATTCTTTGTTAGGAGACTTTATTGAAGATAAGGAAGTTGAAAATCCTGCAACACAGACCGCATTTACTTTGCTTCAGGAACAGCTTCGTTCTGTTTTAGGTACATTACCACCAAGAGAGCAGGAAGTTTTAAGAATGCGTTTTGGTTTGGAAGATGGATATTCGTTAACACTGGAAGAAGTAGGTTTGTACTTTGATGTTACCAGGGAACGAATCCGTCAGATTGAAGCAAAGGCATTACGCAGACTTCGACATCCACGACGAGCAAATGGTTTGCGTGATTATATAGAACTTTAATAAGTTTTACAGAACTATCAATCATAAAATAGTTGAAGTTGTCCCTTGTAATACTTTTTGTATATTTGTGTGCTTTCTGAAGAATTGCAAAGGGGCATTAGTAGACTATTTTTTGCATTTATTATATATTTTAATTTTGATACAGTTTAAAATATTATCACTTATAAGGTGTGAGGAAACTTCATGGCAACAGTAGATACTTTTGAGAAATTAAAGGAACTTCAGACAATTCTTGTTGAAAAATATAAGTTGGAAGCAAAAGTTGAAGAGGCTCCAAAACAGTTGAGCAATCAGGAAGAATTGCTTGCTGATCTTAAGAAAAAATTCATTGAAAAAAATGCTGAATATGAATCAGTAAAAGAAAAGGTTTCTAGATTAAGATTTGAATTAGATGAAGCACAGAGAGCAAGAGAAAATGGTGAAAAAGGAATGGATAACATTACAACTCACCGTGAATATGAAGCTCTCGAAAAACAAATCATGGAAGCTTCTAATAAAGAAGACGAAGTAAGAAAAGAACTTCAGAAAGAAGAAAAAAATCTTGAAGAAATCAATGAATCATTGAATGGTTTCAAGAGTATGATTGATTTACAGGAAAATGAACTATCAAAAAGCCGCCAGTCTTTGAATAACACATTAGACGAATATAATCAGGAACTTTCAACTTTAAAAGAAAAAGAAACAGAACTTTCGGAAGGTATCAAAGAAAACGAAATCCTTTTTAAATTCCAGAGAATCATTCAGAGAAATGCAGAAGGAATTGTTGCTGTAAAAGGTGGAGTTTGTACTGGTTGTCATATGATTCTTCCTGCACAGTTTGCAAATGTTGTTCGTGAATCTGAAGAAATTATGTTCTGTCCATATTGTAGCCGCATTCTTTTCTACGAAGAACTCAACGAAAATGATGAAACTTATTCTAACATCGATGCAACAGGTAGTTTGGCCGACTTTAATTTTGAAGACTATATTGATGAAGATGAAATGGATGAGGATGAAAGAAAAGAGTTTGAAGAAAGAAAACGCTTAGAAGAAGAACTCGGTTACGGTGATAATGAAGCTGATGAAGAATCAGAAGATTATGATGATTTAGACGATGATTCTGATCCTATGAATGATGATGGTGATGATGATGATTCTGACGAAGATTCAGAATAGTTTTTAATAAAGCGCAAGTAATTTTACAAATGGGATGTAATCGCTTACCCATATTCTGATGATAGAGTATGGGTGTGAGGTAAAGTCCGGGCTCCTTCGGAAAAAATGCCGGATAATAACCGGGCTTTTTTTGGTAGCTGCATAAAGTTTTAATACTAATTTTTTTATAATTATTTATAAGATGATTAAAGGTTGAATAAAGCTTGTATAGCCCAAAAAAAGACAGAAAGTGCAACAGAAATACTACCGCCAGATTTTTTTGGTAAGGGTGAAAAGGCAGTGTAAGAGACTACCGCATAATTGGTAACAGTTATGGCTTGTAAACCTCATTTGGAGCAAGATTAAGCAGCAGTTATGTTTTCCGAGCAATACTGCGGGTAAATCGCTAAAGTTAAATGGTGACATTTAATTTGGATAGATGGTTACAATTACTAATTTTTATTGGTAATGACAGAACCCGGCTTATTATCCCATTTGTTTTTTTTAGAACTAAAATGAAAAATAATAAAAACCAGAATAAGTACACGGCTAAAAGAAAAAGTGTTTCACTCAAACAGATTCTCCTTGTTTTAGTAATTCTTTTTGTTTTTGCATTTACTGGTTTTTCTGTTACCTATATTGTAAAAAAATCCCTCAATAATAAAATAACAATTAAAACTATTAAAGAAAAATGGAATGCTTATGATTATTCCGGCTTATATGAAGTTGGAAAAAGCTATTTGCAGGAGCATCCTTTTAATAATACGGCTTTACTTCCGGCACACAAACTTCCCATCCAGTGGAA
>JAKSTL010000049.1 GCA_024402595.1 Treponema sp.
TGGAATCTAACGGTAAATCTGTAAACCGTTTTGGTGAAAAAATTGACTATGTAACAGGTCCTGTAATTTTTGGTGAACCTGGAACAAACGGTCAGCACTCATTCTACCAGTTGTTGCATCAGGGAACAGACATTGTTCCATTACAGTTTATTGCTTTCCAGGAAAACCAGACAGGGGACGATGTAACAATTAAAGGTTCAACAAGCCAGACAAAACTTTGTGCTAACGTAACAGCTCAGATTGTAGCATTCGCTTGCGGTAAAAAAGATGAAAATCCAAACAAAGCATTTGCCGGTGGCCGTCCATCAAGCTTGATTTACGGAAAGGATCTTAATCCAAAATCACTTGGTGCATTGCTTGCTCACTACGAAAACAAAGTTATGTTCCAAGGATTCGTTTGGAATGTTAACTCATTCGATCAGGAAGGTGTTCAGCTTGGTAAGAAGCTTGCTACTACTGTTCTTGATGGAAAAGCAGAAGGTGCATTGAAAGCTTATGTTGATTTGTTAATCAAATAAAAGATTTTTAATTAAATAAAACTTTTGAAAAGGGACTGTCCAATAAGTAAAAACTATAGCTGGAATTGAATCTGTTGAAATGGCATTTGTACTAAATGTGGTAGTTTCGACAGACTCAACCACCGCGAGTTGAACTTTTGAGACAGTCTCTTTTTTTGTTTTTTAAATGGGAATTGTAAATAAAAGTTAGACAACGCGTGAGCGCTGTGGAATACGCCGAAGGCGGCCACTGGACTGAGTGAAACGAGGGAAGCGGCTGGAGCGACAGCGGAATATGGAACATAGCGACCCGACCGAAGGAAGGGGCACGCCCGTTTATTGTATTTTATACAAAAAAACTGTATAATTATGCATAAATATACAGTTTTTTGAGGATAATCATGAAAGAGCGCCAGTCTCGCTTAAAAGCAATTAAAAATCTTATTAAAAATAATACAATTGAAAGTCAGGATGAACTTTTGGCGTTTCTGGTAAAGGAAGGTTATGATGTAACCCAAGCCACATTAAGTCGGGATCTTAAGCTGTTGAAGGTTGGAAAAGTTCCTGATGGAAAATCTGGATATATGTATGCACTGCCTGGAGAAGAAAATAATGCAGAATCTGAGGCAATTTATGTACAGGATTTTCTTCGTGGTTATATAAGCATTGACTGGAGTGGAAATATTGTTGTTATAAAAACTTTCCCAGGTCATGCAAATACAGTTTGTAATGCCATAGATAATTTGAATATGGATGAAGTTTTGGGAACTGTGGCTGGAGATAACTGTATGTTTGCCTGTTTGCGGGAAGGTGTTTCCGGTGAAGATTTTTTTGAAAAATTAAAACTTCATATTCCTGGCATTGAAGATTAGTTTAAGTATTGTTTTTTCTTAAAATGGCCGCATTCAGAAACAAAATAATTTAAAAACCTTTAAAAAATAATTATTTTAAGTTAAAGTTACTGCATGCAGTTTACAAGCACTAGAAATAATAAATTATCTGTACCTTTTTCTAAAGCGGTTTCATCCTGTCTCCCTGATGATGGAGGCGTTTTTGTACCTGCTTCTTCGTCTATTGAAGATTTGCGTAGATGGATTTACTACATTGATGAAAATACAACTTTTAATTCTATTGCGGGTACTTTAAGTTCTGCCTTTTTAAAAGAAGAGTTTTCTCCTATCATTTGTGAAACTATTGCAACTACAGCCTTTCCTTTTGAACCAAAAGTTACTCAGCTGGATGAAAATCTTTTTAATATGGAACTTTTTCATGGATATTCTGGCTGTCATAAGGATTTTGGCGTAAGCTATCTTTGTTCTTATCTTGAAACTACCCACGAATTGCAGGGCGGTAACACAATTTTTGTGGATTATACCAATGGTGGATTGGGAAGTTTGCTGGCTAAAGTTCTGAGGGGTAAAAAACATATAAAATCTGTTCTGATTTATAAGAAAGGCACTGTACGAGGCTTGCTGGAATCTGATTATGTGTGGAATGGCGGAAATATTCTTCCTGTAGAAATGGAAGGCTCTGAAGAAGATATAAAAGCTAAGATTGGGCAGTTGTTTGAAGATAAAGCTTTTGTTCAAAAAATGAACATTTCTGTGGCAAATACAACTAATGTGTGTCGTCTTATGGCTCAAATGTTTTATTTTCCTTATGCTTTTGCCCAGATTAAGCACAAGGTTGATTCAGATATTTATTATGCCTGTGATGCGGGAAATTATGCAACTTTGGTGGCGGGTTTGTATAGCTGGCGTTTTGCTTTGCCTTTGAATGGTATTTATTTACCTTCTACACAAGCGCTTTCTACCAATTTGCTTGGAGAACCTTTGGTTTTAGATTCTTTTGTGGATTTTAATCATAGAGGTGGTTCTAATCCTATTATGCCTGCTAATTTGGAAAGGCTGGAATCTTTTTTTGACCACAATAAACTTATGATGCGTAATTTTGTTTTTCCATCTGATGTTACGGAAAGAAGTCGTGAAAAAGCTGCAAAGGAATTGTTCATTAAGTATAAAGTTTTTGCAGATCCTGGAACTGCGGCGGCTTATGCGGTTGTAAAAGAAAATGCGGCAGAGGTTTTTGATGAAGGTGGGGCAGTTGTTTTGATTTCTCAGAATCATCCAAGTTTAAGTAGTGATTATTGCAGGCATATTGTGGGTGAAACTCCTGAAATGCCAGATTATATTAAAGAGACCTTTGTTCCTGTAGAAATAAATCGGGCGGTTGTAAAATCCTGCGAAGAATTAAAAGGATTGATTCAAGGTTTATTGTAAATAAATTACAAAACTAAAAAAGAATGTCTTTTGCCGCTAAAAGAGATTGTTTATTGTCACTAAATGTGCAATTTCTTATTGTTAGTAACAGTGATTGTTGGGTGTAGAGACTGGGGAGTGAACTTGTTGAAACCACAACAACCTGTGCGGTTTATCTTTTGAACTTTTTTTGTACAAAAGACATAATTTCCACACAGGCTGTTTTTCATTTAATCTTTTTTAGATTTTGTGGCTTTTTTTTCTTTTTTATCAGATTTTTCAGATTTATCAGATTTATCAGATTTTTTTGCCGTTGTTTTTTCAGTTGCTTTAGATTTTGAGTTTGATTTTGCCTTTGCTTTAGATTTTTTTTCTGGGGCAAAAGGTTTTACCAAAAGCTCACATTTATATGCCGACTGGATTTTCGCACTGCATATTTCTTTATATAAGGCCAAAACTTCTGGAATCTTTGCAGAAGAAGCATTTAAAAGCATAAGCATAAAGAGGATGTTCAGATTTTCTTCCAGCAGTTCTTTGTTGTACCACCAAATGTTATCAAAACAGTTGATTCCGCTTAAAAGACGGGCATATTTTCCACCAACCAAAAGATTAGTTATTTTGTAAGCAGTTGCCTTATTTGCTTTTGGTAATTTTGAAGAATCTGCATTTGAAGCAAGTAAATTAACTGTCTGCAATAATCCTACTAAAGGTTTTACGCCAGGTTTTACCAATTGAGCACATTTTTTACCCAGATTCCATTTTTCTGCCAGGGAGTTGTCTGCATATTCAGCACAAATTGCCCAAACTTGTAATGCCAGACCTAGTTGTGGTTTGGACTGAATCATAAGTGCTGCAAAATCATTTGGAATAGAAGTTTTTAACAGCGCTTTCTGCAAATCTTCTGGTTTTTCAGGTTCTTTTGCATTATGAATGGCAACAAGTTTTTTAACCCGAGATTTGTAAAGAGCAAATTGTTTTTCTGGCGATTTTGGTTTTTTAATTGACGCATCAATTAGAGAAAATCTTTCGGCGGTTTTATAAAAGTTTAAGGCCGAAGTTTCTGCCGCAGTTAATATGGCATTGATTTTCTTAAGACTTACTTTATTGTCCTTTTTTACAGTTTTTTCTTTTTTAGCTAAAACTTCTGCACTAATTTCTTTTGTCAACTGTTCAGATTTTGTAGCAGCGGTAAACTCTTCCACAATAGGAAGAAGGGCTTTGTTTGCAAAAATTGTAAAATCAGCATACAAATCTTTGTAAATAAGTTCCTGCCATGCGGTTTCAATATCTTCACAACCAGCACCATTTAAGAAATCACAAAGTATTTTATAACGATGATCTTCTGTATCTGTAACCTGATGAATATTCAAAAATACCTGATATTCAAAACCCTTGAGCATTACAAACATTCCCTGCTCACAGATTTCGCTGGATTTTCTAATATACCAAAGTTTGCTTTTATGCTCCTGGAAAATGCAGTATTTATCATCTTCTGCGGTAAGGTTCAATCCTTCTGCAATAGAACGATTTTTTTGAATAATTTCATCGCCATTGCCTGTTTTTTCTGCATAAGGATCAGAGAACTTTATCCAACCGTGGGCAGAATCATATTTATTGTTATAAAAAACAAGAGCTCTTTCGTCTCCAGCACCATTGGAATAAGCAAAAACATTTTCGTTAACTTTACCATCCTGCCACAAATCATAGAAAAGGAAGTTATCAACTCCACTGAATAAATAACGCTTTTTCATCAGAGGGAAAATATCATCCCAATGACGGCTTACAAGATAGTCGCTTGGTTTTTCGTCTTTATAGGCTTTTGTGTATTCCATGCCATATTTTTCTGTAAAACCTTCAATCTGACCGTGACCAAACATTGGAAGACCAGGCATTGTAATCATAAGTGTACAGCAGCCAAAATATTTGTCTCCGTCTCCAAATTGCGCAATGGCTGTTTCTTCATCAGGATTATTCATAAAGTTTACATAACGCTTAAGAACTTGTGGGTCAAAAGTGATTGTATTTTTTACAGTTTCCCGATATTTCTGATTTTCTTCTTTTTTAAGCATATTCATAAAGGCTGAGTTATAAACCCGATGCATGCCTAAAGTTCGAACAAAGTAACCCTCCATCATCCAGAAAGCTTCTGCCAGAAGTAAAGTGTCTGGGCATTCTTTTGCTACACGGTCAACCACTTCTCGCCAGAACTCATTAGGAATAGCATCGTTGAACTGCTGAGTTGAAAGTCCTGTTTCTGAACGGGTTGCAATGTCTCCTCCATGGCCTGGCTCTGGAAACCAAAGTCTGCGGATAGATTTTTTTGCAAGAACCATGGCGGCGTCAAAACGGATGATTGGGAAGTTACGGGCAACATGTAAAATCTCCTGCATAACCGCTTCTCTGGCTTCTGGATTTAAAAAGTCAATTTGTGCTGTATCATTCCAAGGAAGTCCAGTTCCATCATTTCCGTGATAAATATATCTTGTGTCTCCAGTTTGATTGTCAACTCGCTTAAAAACAACAGAACAGTCATCCTTGGAGTAATAATGGTCTTCAAGATAAAGAGAAATGCGGCTGTCTTGAGAAAGATTTTCGCCGTTGTATGTATATTGTGGGAACGGATTATCCCTGCGTTGAATAAATCGGTCTGGATGATTGATAACCCAGTCGCCATCCATACCTGTATGATTTGGAACCATGTCGGAAGCTAAACGGATTCCTCGCTGCCAAAGTCGCTGACGAAGATTTGCCAAAGCGTCCCAACCACCAATATTCGCGGCAATGTTATAATCATAAAGAGAATAGGCAGAGGCCGCCGCTTCTGGATTTCCACAAATCTGTTTAATTCTTTTTGAAGCCTTTGAACGCTCCCACAAACCAATAAGCCATAAACCTGTAAAGCCCTGATCTCGTAAATGGTCTAGCTCTGCATCTGGAATCTGGTCGAGTCTGGTGATAGGATAACCATATTGTTTTGTAAGCTGATCCAACCAAACAAGCACGGTTTTTGCCATAAGAATAACATTTGGCATCCATTCCTTGTCTTCGCTGAATCTTTCGTATTCATTCATAAGATTTTCGTAGGAATATGGAATCAATTCTGGACCATCTCCGCCAATTGGTGCCCAAGAAGCTTTGTTTTCTTCGGAAATGGCATCCATTCCTGCAAAAAGGCGTTTAATCCAAGGCAATTCATCACCAAGAATCTCATCCCAGTATTTTTGAATGTATTCCAGCTGTCCTTGCAAATTATCTGGAGAAAAAAGCTGTGGTTCTCGCAAAAGATTTATAAGGTCGTGGTTGAATGGACCAAAATAAGGCTGAGATTTAGCATAGTCTTGAATATCTTCCCAAGTTTTTTTATAAAGTGGATTTTCTGCTACGGGTTTATCATTAAAAAGAAGTAGAAAAGGTTTAAAAGCTGGATTTTCATTGGCTAAATGAAGGAGAATCAATTCTTCAAGAGTTTGTTCACGGTTTGAACGCTGAAGATTTGTTCCTGTATCCAAAGAAACACGATTCAAATATTCTTCTGGAGTGCATTTTTCTTTATAAACTTCTACTGGTGGAAACTCTTTCATAAAATCAAGAAGAAGAGAGTCAATTTCAGCGGGAGTATAGGTTTTATTCAGCTCGGACAGTAAATCCTTCATAAAAGTGGCAGCCTTATTTTTGCGATAGAGCATACACATAAAATGAAGAATCTCGTCAATTAATCCCATGGCATTTAATTGGCCTGCAGAAACCTGTTTAGAGTCATCTTTTAGTTGAGTTTGAATGTAATTATTGAAAAGCAGTTGAAAATCACGGACATTTTTCATATTGGTGAAAATTGCATTTCCTGTGGATGCAAAAAGTCCTTCATTAAAACTGCATAAATCTCGAACCGTTTTTGAAATGTGGAATTCGTTGTAAGAAATATTCATATTTTACTTGAAGCTGGCAATTTTTTGCTAACTTGTTAACTCCTTTTTGTGGTTTCGTTTATATCTTCAATTAAGTTTTTGTCGGCCAGTAATGTTTCCAAAGAAGCTGGGATTCTGTAGGTCCAATTGAACTGATTGACGCTTCCTGGAACATTTATTCGTTCTTCTTCTGCAGTTTCCAGCCAATATTTTTTGTTCATATAAAGGTAGTCCTGCAAAGGATTTATATACCAAATACTAGCACTTTTACTACATTTTTTCATTATAGATTTTGCAGTTTCTGGAGAAAATTTTTGAGGGACATTTTCTGCAAGGTCATCATTCTGGGTGGAAGATTTTGCCTTTATGCGGGAAGTTTTTTCAAGAGATTTTTCTTCCTGCATTTTTTTGAACTGCTGATTTGTACCAAGTTCCTGCTCCCACCAGTCTCGGATTGTAGAAGAGTCGTGGACGGAAGTGGTTGTGACGGATAGTGGCTCATATTCTTCAAAATCTATATATGGTTGTTTTGGTTCTGACCATTCACGGCACCAGCGAACAACTCGGAGACCTAAAATATTGTGGTTTTTCATGGTTTTTGGAACGCAGTCAATGCCAATGCCTAAATCTTCGCCACAAGGAATCATAGAGATTTCTGAAGTAATGGCGGTAAAGATTTCGTCTGCTTGTTTTTTCCACAATTTTTCGTTCTTTTTATTAAGAGTATCAAAAAGATCTTGCAATTGTGCTTTTTCAGAATTACTTAAAGAGACCCAGGAAGTTGAATTGCCATAAGTCCACATTGGAACAAACTTATTTTTTCCAATTTCAATTAAAGTTCTATTTGACCAATATTCAACAAGCTTTTCACGGATTTTTTCTGCGGCTTCCTTGGTGCATAAATCGCCAAAGTCATAAGATGCCAGTGTTTTGCTACCTTGGATTTCTGGTTTAAAAAGCCACAATTCTTCGGTTCCAATTTGATTGCACAAAAGTTTTAAAATTTTATGGGCGGCTTCGTGGTTCCAGGTAATATCTTCAATTACATGGGTTGGAATGTGAGGTTGGCTTAACCATCTGATTCTATTGGCATCAAAGTTTAATTCCAAAAGAGTGTCTTTTTTTATGGCAGAATAAGGCTCTGTGTGACCATTTAAAGCATTAAGGTCTCCATCTGGAATGGCCCAGATTCTAAAAAATCCTAGAATGTGGTCAAGACGATATGCATCATAATATTGGCTGGCAGATTTAAGTCTGTTTATCCACCAGCTGTAATTTTGTTCTTTTAATGACTTCCAATTGTAAGTTGGGAATCCCCAATTCTGGCCTGTGGGATTTTCACCATCTGCAGGAGAACCCGCTCGTAAATCCTGATTGAAAAATTGTGGAAGGGACCAGGCATCGCAGGAATCTTCGTTCATTAAAATTGGCATGTCGCCCTTCAATAAAATCCCTTGTTTATGAACCTCTGCAACAGCTTTTTCAAATTGCTCTGCGGCAATCTGCTGACACCACACATAAAACAATAAATCTTTTTTAATTTCTGTGTCATTCCAGATTGTGTTTATGAACGCTTCAATTTCTTCAGGTTTATTTTTCTTGTCCTCTTTGTTCCAGCTTTTCCAACTGGCCTGCATATATTTCCACTTTAAGTTTTTATAAACCGCATAGGCTTTTATCCAGTGAATATTTTTCTGAATAAATTCATTCAGTTTTTTGTCGGCTTTTCCTGTTTTATAAAATTCTGTGGTTTTATAGGCTTCTTGAAGAAAATAGATTTTTGAATTTAGAATTTCATCGTAGTTGTATCTACATTTATACTGATTTGCTTTTAGAAAATTTTCATAATCTGTATGAATTTTCTTGTTTTTTGCCAGCAGATTTGAAAATTCAGGAATGCTTGATAGACGAATGTAAATAGGATGCAATGCAAAGGCAGAAAGTCCAGAATAAGGAGAACTTTGTGTGCCTGTATCATTTACTGGCAGCAGTTGAATAATGCCAAACCCAGCAGTTTTACAAAATTGAGAAAAAGGAATTAAGTCTTCAAATTCTCCAATTACAGGATTATCTTTTGTGTAAAGTGCACCTAATGGAACAACCACACCCGAAAGTTTTTTGGAAGTATTAGAAATATTCATACTTCAATTATAGCATACAAGTTTTAAAATATAAAAATTAGTTAAACAAAACTGCAATAAAAATCAGCGAAAAGAGTGTTACAAAACTGATTACTATCAACAATGCCATACAGGTTTTGCAAGCTTGTTGGAAAACGGCTGCGGTTTTGTAAAATCAGGAAGCCAACTGGTATCATCCGTCAATTCCTGATAAAAAAGATAATCAAAATCAAAAGCTTCAATCAAATCCTGAATATCTTCATCTTCCTGCTTTGAAACCAGTCGATTCTCAATATTAGAAAGAGCCTTCTGCCGCCATAAAATCTTTTCCTTTTCTTCATTAAATTGTACAGGCGTATATTGATTCATCAAAGACAGACAGCAATTTCCATCCGCATTTTCCTTAAGCCATTCAAGCACATCCGCCGTTTCCCCAAAATGACCAGGCATAAAAAGATGTCGGATTATTACCCCAGAAAACATTTTATCCCTTGGCGAAAACTCATCAGCCCAATCAACCGCCTTTGCATTTGGAGGAGCCGGAATCTCTTTTATTTCCATAGGATTATTGTCAAGCATCCATTTAATAGCTCTCGTCGCAACCTGTGGATAATCCGGTGCCCCAAAAAGTTTATTGGAAAACTCCCCAGATAAAGTCTTAAGATCCGGAAGCCAAATCGTAACAAGCCCCTTCAATAACTCCAGCATTTCAACATTTTCATAGGCAGAAGAATTCCAGCAAAATGGAATATTTACACCCAAGGTCTTAGCCGCCTTAATCCCTTCTGCAATAACCGGAATCTGATGACTCCCCGTTACCAAATTAATATTTTCCGCCCCTTCCGCCTGTAACTTCAAACATAATCTGGCAAATTCTTCCGTAGAAACCGCCTTTCCCAGCCCATCCTGACTAATCTGATAATTCTGGCAAAAAGCACAGCGCAAAGTGCATCCCGTAAAAAAAATCGTTCCACTGCCACCAAAAACCGTAATCAAAGGTTCTTCCCCATAATGAAGACCCGCAAAGGCAATTCTCAATTCATCAGTTTCCTTGCAAAAACCTGTCTGTTTCAAACCGCGATTAATTTTGCAGTTACGAGGACATTGACTACAACTTTTGTAAAAATCCACTTCCGCCATGAAAAACTAATAAGCTCCTTTAGAAACCAGAATCATCATCAGTTCTTGAAGAATGTCAATAGGTAAATCTTCAGATTCATATCCCACAAGCTTACCCAATTCCTGCCAGTCATCATCAGAAATCAACTCCTGATCTTCATCGCTGTTATCAAGAAATCCCAGCATAGCAGCAAGTTTAGCAATATTTTCAGAAGTCGGCTCTTCCTTTAAGTCTTCCGAATTAAAAATATATTCCTTTTCCCAATATTCAAAAATAGACCCCGGCAATTCACCAGGACAAGAAGTAGACCGTTCAAACAAATTTCTCAAATCCTGAGCAATTCTGTTATAATCAGGATTTCCACCATTGTTATGCCTGTCGTGCTTTTTAATTTTTTCAACATCACTTAAAAATTTTCCAATAACCGTCATATTTAAAATATAGCAATTAGTAGAGATTATGAAAAGAGAGGGGAAAAGCCTTTCCCCTGGGTTCAGCCCTCCGGTCTTCACCACACCCCTTTCCAACGGGGTACCTTAAACTTTACCACCCATCCCATCCACATAACAAAAAATCCTTTTTCACCACCCCGTAACGCCCCGAAAGAGAATTAAGAATTAGGAATTAAGAATGCGGAATTAGGAATTGAGAATTAAGAATTAAGAATTAAGAATTGAGAATGCGGAATGCGGAATTAGGAATTGAGAATTAAGAATTAAGAATTGATTTTTTTTGTAGAATGCCTGTAAAAACAGTTTTAATTTCCCAATGCATAAAAAAACGCGAAGGAAGAAGACGGATGACAGAAAGGCTCTGAGTGCTGTTTTATAGTTTCTTTGCAGCGCTCAGCGTCTAGCGAGATATCGAGCGGTTATGACAGAGACTTTCTGACCGGTAGTTATTTTTTATACTTTGCCTGTAAAAACAGTTTTAATTTCCCAATGCATTAAAAAAAAGCAAGGGAAGAAGACAGATGACAGAAAGGCTCTGAGTGCTGTTTAATAGTTTCCATACAGCGCTCAGCGTCTAGCGAACTAGTGAGCGGTTCTGGCAGACGCCTTCTGACTGGAAGTTTTTTTGTTTGAACTTTGCCTGTAAAAACTGTTTATATTTGTAGATTGCACTTAAAAACTGTTTTTATTTGTAGATTGCACTTAAAAAACAGTTTTTATACACACAATGCAGTAAAAAAACGCGAAGGAAGAAGGCGGATGACAGAAAGGCTCTGAGTGCTGTTCGATAGTTTCTTTGCAGCGCTCAGCGTCTAGCGAGATATCGAGCGGTTCTGGCAGACGCCTTCTGACTGGAAGTTTTTTTATTTTGAGTTTGCATTTAAAAACTGTTTTTATACACACAATGCATTAAAAATAACGAACAAAAAATAAGTTTAAAAATTGTAGTATTTATAACTAAAAATGTAGGTAAAATTAAGTTTAAAATAGAAAATTGAGTGTTAAAATATTCTGATAATAGTAAAATAACTATAATTAGGAGAAAAAAATGAAAAAAATCGTTTCTTCATTCGCAATGGCTCTTGCCCTTTGTGGATTGGTTCTTACCGGTTGTGCTTCTACAGGAAGTGCAAAAAATGATTCTGCAGCAAACGGCGCTGCAACAGCTTCAGTTCATCCAAGAACATATCATATTGATTTAGCAGATGCAGAAGATGGTTCATCTGTTGCAATCGTATACAATCAGTATGGTCCAAACTATCAGTCAAGTCCAAACCTCCAGTTCGGAAAATATGTAAAAACTGATAAACCAAAAGCTGGTGATACAGTTATCCTTCACTACAAAGGAACTGTAGACAAAGATATCCCAGTTCTTCTTTTAGGTTTAGTTGATGATTCAGCTGCTGCTAACTATTGGACAAATCTTTTGGATTCTTGTGTTGTAATTGCTGAAAACCTTAAAGCTGGCGACACATTCGAAGGTGAATGCACATTCACATTGATTGCAGATGTTAAACAGAAGTTTGGTGCATATATCCAGTACGACTCAGATGATACAAAGAAATTAGGATATCCATTAGTAGAAACAGACTGTGTACTTAAGTTCGAAAAATGTGGTGAAACAACAGATACATCAAAAGAATTACCAGCTGATGCTCCAGCAGCTCCAGTTGGACCACAGACATACAATGTAGACCTTGCAGACATTGCTAAAATGCTTACAATTGGTGTAAACGCTTCTGACGGACAGATTTGGAACTACCAGTACATTGGTTCAATCACAGATGCTTTCAATATCGATTATCTTCCACAGGCTGGAGATACAATCAATATCAAGTTCACAGGTACTTCTGATATTACAATCGAAGGTCCAGTTTACATGACATTGGTTGAAAATACAGCTGCTGTTGGTTGGTGGAAAGATCTTATTTCAGACGATGTAAGCAAGTTCCATGTATTTGCTGAAGGAATTACAGCTGGTGAAGAATTCACTGGAGAAGCTACATTCACACTTATGAATAGCTGTGTTGAAGGAATCTCAATCCAGATGTACTACGATCCATATGAAGGTGCTTCAGGTGCAACTTGGATTTATAAGAGATAATTCCTAATTACAGAATTATAACTTAATAAAGGACTGTCTAACGGCAAAGTATTCTTAACAGGTACTTGTTAGACAGTCCTTTTTTTGTATAATAAAACTATGTTTAGCGATACACATTTTCATTTTAGAACAATGCTGGAAGAAACCCCAGAACTGGATGGTCAGGAAGTTTTATCTTTATTGGCAAAACGAAACTTTGCTTTTGGTCTAGATATTGGTACAGAACCCGAAGATTTACTAGAAAGACAATTTTTGTTCGATAAAGTCATTTCTCAAATCACTGATTATAAAATAGCAGAAAAAGTCAGAAATTATATTTATTTTTCTGCAGGAATCTGGCCCGAAGTTGAATATATTCATAATGCCGTAGAAAGTGTAAAAAAATTGGAAAATCAAATACAACTGGCCGCCGCAGAACCAGATAAAGATACATTGCATAGAAATATCATTGCTATTGGTGAATGTGGAATAGACCATCATTGGAATCCTTCAGGCGTTGACGGTAGAAGTGAAAATGATTTTGATGAAAAAACTTATCGCAGCGAAAAAGACTTATTTTGTCTTCAGCTTGAGTTAGGTAAAAGGCTTAATCTTCCTGTAATTGTTCATAGCCGAGATGGTTTTCAAGATACTTTGGACTGTATAAATGAAGTAGGGTATAACAAAGGAATCATACATTGTTACAGTTATGGTCTTGAAGAAGCCCGAGCTTTTGTAGATTTAGGCTGGTACATCAGTTTTTCAGGTGGTGTAACTTACACAAAAAAATCAAAACTTGAAGATATGACAAAACTTTTAAACTTTGTTCCAGAGGATAGACTTCTTTGCGAAACAGATGCACCTTATCTGGCCCCAACGCCTTTTAGAGGAAATCCTAATACACCAGTTTTAGTTGAACATACATACAATTATGTGGCCGCTGCAAGAAAAATAGAACCACAAAAATTGTCAGAACTGGTAGATAAAAATATAAAAGATTTGTTTTTTGCTAAATAAATTGAAAGGAATCCACTTATGTCTTTAAATACTAGCTTGTGTTATATAGAAAAAGATAATCATTATCTTATGCTTCATCGGGTAAAAAAAATAAATGATTATAATAAGGACAAATGGATTGGAATAGGGGGGAAGTTTGAAGAAACCGAAAGTCCTTTTGAATGTGTAACACGGGAAGTTTTGGAAGAAACTGGCTTGAAAATTACAAATTGTGAATACAGGGGAATTGTAACTTTTGTGTCTTATGAAAAGGAAAGTCCAGTTTTTACCGAATATATGCATTTATTTTGGACAGATTCTTTTGAAGGCTGTATTGAAAACAATGATTCTTGTGACGAAGGCATTTTAGAATGGGTTCCTAAAGATAAAATGAATGATTTGCCTCATTGGAAAGGCGATGAAATATTTCTTGACCTGCTTGATAAGAAAGTTCCTTTTTTTTCATTAAAATTAGTTTACAACAGTGGCAATTTGATAGAAGCCATTTTAAATGATAAAATCATATATACATCCTGTTAAAAGGAAAATCTTCTGATATACGGAACTTAAAATGAAAACAGTTGTAAAAGATTCAACTTACGAAGAAGTTCTTTCCATTCAAAATAATCAAAGAGGAAAAAACTTAAAACCTTTATATCCATCCTTATTTTGGCGTACTTTAATCAAGCTTATTAGCATTCCTGAATTAAAAAAGACTCACTTTACTTATAAAACATTCGGCATGGAAAAACTTCATAAATCAGAGCCTTGCCTTATTTTAATGAATCATTCCTGTTTTTTGGATTTACAGATTGCAGAAACAGTTATGTATCCTAGGCCAATGAATATTGTTTGTACATCCGACGGCTTTGTGGGAAAAAATAATCTTATGCGAAAAATTGGCTGTATTCCTACCAATAAGTTCGTTTCAGATTTTGTAATGGTCAAAAATATAAAATATGCATTGGAAACTCTTCACAGTTCAGTCCTTATGTATCCAGAAGCAAGCTATTCTTTTGATGGGACTGCAACTCCTTTGCCGGAATCTTTGGGAAAATGTTTAAAATTATTAAAAGTTCCAGTGGTTATGATAAAAACTTATGGCGCTTTTGCTAGAAATCCTTTGTATAATAATTTGCAAATCAGAAATGTTGATGTTAGTGCTGATGTAAAATATCTTCTTTCACCATCAGAAATTGAAGAAAAATCTGTTGAAGATCTGAATAAAATATTAAAGGAAGAGTTTACTTTTGATAACTGGAAATGGCAGCAGGAAAATGATGTTGAAATCACAGAAAGTTTCAGAGCAGATTGTTTGAATAGAGTTTTATATAAATGCTGTCATTGCGGTTGTGAAGGAAAAATGCTTGGAAAAGGTGTAGATTTAACCTGCAATAACTGTGGTACAAAGTGGAATCTTACAGAAAAAGGTTTTATAGAAAAAAAACATGTTGTATCAGCAGAAAAAGCTTTGAATAATTTTAATCATATTCCAGATTGGTATAATTGGCAGCGTCAGGAAGTACAAAAAGAGATAAAGGAAGAGCGCTATAAAATTGAAACAGATGTAGATATTTATATGATGGTAAATACGGATGCTGTTTATAAAGTTGGAACTGGAGTTCTTTCTCATACTAAGGATGGCTTTGTTCTAAAAGGCTGTGATGGTAAATTAAAATATGAGCAGAAAGCAAAATCTTCCTATAGTTTATATTCAGACTATTACTGGTATGAAATTGGTGATATGATTTGTATTGGTGATATGAAAACCTTGTATTATTGTTTTCCAAAAAATGCTGGCGATATTGTGGCAAAGGCAAGACTTGCAACAGAAGAAATATATAAGCTGGCATTGGAAAAAGATGCATAAAAAAAATGCATAAAAAAAGGCTAAAAAGAATTACTTTAGAAGTCGTTCTTTTTAGCTTTATTATTTAACAAAAAATTATAATCTTTGTTCTGTCACTTTTACCAATAAATTGGCAACGAAACTCGTACACCTGTCTGGAATGAAGTTCCTGCTGCAAGAGTCTCTTTTAATGTAAGTGGCTCATAACCAGGAGCGGCTTGATAATATGTGAAAGAAATATCCTGAACAAATGCAACTTTTGATTTTCCAATGTTGAATGTTGGGGTATTGAAAGAAACTCCGAAAATACCTGGATAAATAGGAGCCTGAAGTTCTTTTTCTGAATTAGTAAATCTCTGGTAATCTTTACAAACTGTACCTGTTGAAAGAATAGCTCCAGAGTAAACTGTTACATAATCATTTATATGGAGAGTAAGTGATAATGGTAGAGAGAAGCAGGCAAAAGGATTGAACTTTGCTTCTTCACCAAACGGCTGATGATAAGTGTAACCAACTCTAATACCAGGGTTCATGTTCCAAGTGTTAAGTCTAATCTCAGTTTGAAGTGAACCACCCTGTGGAATGAATCCATATTGATTTTCGTGGGTAAAGAAAGTCCAGTCAAAATATCCGTCAACATCAAAATATGCGGTGGCTCGACGCTTCTTTTTAGGTTTTGGAGAAGTAGTATTTGTATCTTGAGATGAGCTAGTATTATTATTTGACGCAGAAGGTGCAGGTTTAGTTGTATGTGTTGAACTAGGTGCTTTTGAAGCTGCAATAATTCTTCCCGCACTGTGGTAATGGGTTTTCCAATAATTTTCAGAAAGTTGCGAAATAATAACACCAGTTTTTGGGCCATCACTTACACAGTGAATAACCTGATTATCACCAAGATAAATAGCAACATGTGTAATGGAAGAACCAACAGAGAAAAATATTAAATCTCCAGGCTGTCGTTCACTGTCAGAGATTCTTGTTGCACTGGAATACATTGCGGCAGCAGTTCTTGGCAAAGAGATTCCTGCATCTCTAGCAGCATTTCCAACAAATCCAGAACAATCCAAACCAGCTCGTGTTGTTCCTCCATAAACATAGCGAACTCCCAAATAAGTTTTTGCCGCCGCTATGAATTTTGATCGAGTACTTGAGGCCTCATCTGCAAACATAGAACTAACGAAAAGAGATGAAGTTATTAATAATGCCAATAATTTCTTGTGTCGCATAAAAATCTCCTTAGAACTATTTTTAGTATAACATCCAACAGTTTATTATACCATAATAACAGATGGATATAAAATAATATTATTTAAAAAGCCCATCTGTTATTGTAAGTTTAGTGGTTACCAGCTTCCGCCGCCGCCACCGCCGCCACCACCACCAGAATGGCCACCGCCACCACTTGAATGAGAGCTGGCTGCTGCTCGTGCTGAATCAACGGAACTGGTTATGCTGCTTGTAATAGCTTTATCAAAACTAGTTACATCGAAAAGAGTGTTTCCGGTTGAATAATACCAGCTTGGTTTTACAATTGGAATATCGTTAAACTGTTTTGTCCATTTATTAGCTAATCCAAAAACCATAGCATAAGGAAGAACATCATAATAATAATTAGGATTTTCTTGCATAAGAACCTTAAGCTTTGGAAGTTCTGCTACTTTTATAAATTCCTTTAAGCCTAAAAGTTTTCCTGTCATTTCACAGTTAAATTCTGTCAACTGAATAATACGACCATTAAAAAGACAAACTGGGATTAAAAGAATAAAATTAATTATTAAAAGAATAAATGGAACATTTAAATCAGCTCTAGCCTCGTCCAAAGCGAAAAGAACCATAAATATAGAAATTGTAACGAAAATTATATTTCTAAGAATCTTCTTTTTCTTGGAAAATCTTTTTGTGAACTGTCTGTTATTGAAGAAAGCCCCTGCAATATACATTAATGCAACAGGAATGGCACAAATCAAATTATCCCATCGAGAAACTGCGCTTGAAGCTGCAATGGCTAGGAAACTAAGAAGACAGCTGATAAACAAAAGAGATTTTGAACTATCTGCATTTTTATAAAGAGCTCTTTCTTCTGTATAACTTTTTTGAAGCTGTTTTTTTGCTTCATCAATTGTTGAAAGAAATGAACTTGGGATATTTGAAGTATTAAGTGATTCATTCTTTGAAAAGTAATCAAAAAATGTGTTTACATAATCTGGATATTTTTCAGCTTCAATATCTTTAATCTTTTTAATCTCTAGTCCTGGAGTTGTCTGGAATCTGGAAGTTTTTTCTTCTTCCGTAATTGATAAATAACCTTTTTGAGCGAGGAAAGGAATTAATGCAGTAAAATCGCTGTCGTCGGCCGAATTATCAATAATGAATCCTACATCAGCAGGAGTTATGTTATTTGGTGGATAAAATTCAACAGTCTGTACAGGTTTCTTTTGGTCTGTGGTTAAAATCCTGAAAATAATGTAGATTAAAAGTGCAATTGCGGAAATTGAAAAAAGCCAGCACAAGAATGGAGATAGTTTTCTAGCTCCAACATAATAACCTTCTGGTAATTCTGCAAATAAAGTAACACCTTGGTTTTCGCCAATATTTTTTGCTGTTCCCCAAACTGAAACACCATCATGATAAATGGTTGCTCCCAATGGATTATCGGAACTTCCCAACTCGCCACTGTAAATCTCAAATTGAGTGTTATTTGGAATACCTTTATCGAAAGTTACTTTATAAGAAAAGTTATCCACTGTGGTTGCCCATTCTGTTCCCAGTGTTGAAAGATAGAAAAAATCTCCTAATTTAGTTCTATCCTCTGGAAAACTGATATTATATGTAATTGTATATAGGTGATCACCTGTGATAGTTTTGTTTGCATCACCGATTTTAATGTCAAAAGAATATTCTTCGCTTGAAGTAGAGTTTTTATCTTGATAAGTATTAACATCTGTGACTTTTTCGAGATATCTCATGTTAAAAAACTGACCGTCTTCTTCTTTTTGCCTCATAAGGTAAAATGATGTTGGAATGGAACGGTAAATGCCATGTCTTGGTTCAGAAAAATTAACTAAAATGCTTTCTGTTACTTCAAGAACATTGTTTTCGTAAACTGTGGCTTCGTAATTATAATCTTTTATTGTATAGCCCGCTAAATCTGCAAAAACTGGTGAGCCGAGTATAAAGCAGAACAAAAACAAGCTTAAAATCTTTTTTAATTTTTTGTTCATTGTTAGTCCTAAAGAATTTAACTTAGGGCTGCCCAATAAAATAAGTTTTTATAAAACCTGTTGGACAGCCCCTGTGATATAAAAGGTGTTCCATAAAAGGGAACTAAAAATCAATTTATAATTGAAAAATGTGTAGTTATAATTTCAAAAAAAGATTCAGTTAAAATTCAACCTTAACATTTTTGCGTTCTTCAGCAGAATCAACTGCGAACAGAGCCATTGGTTTGAAATGACAGATTGCAGCAATAATGTTAGATGGAATGGTCTGACATTTAGTGTTGAACTCTTTAACTACTGCATTATAGTATTTTCTTGAGTTAGCAATATCTTCTTCAATTTTTGCAAGCTGGGTCTGTAATTCCTGAAAGTTTGTATTTGCTTTAAGATCTGGATAGCTTTCGCTTAAGGCAAAAATCTGACGGAGGGCACCTGTAATTTGAGTTTCGTCTTCAATTTTTTCACCGATTGAAGTTCTTCCACCAGCGTTTCTTGCGGCAATTACTTTTTCCAATGTTTCTGCTTCGTGTTTAGCATAACCTTTTACTGTAGATACAATGTTTGGGATAAGATCGAATCGTTTTTTAAGATAAACATCCATTGTAGAAAAGGCTTCTTCACACTGATTTCTCTTTTTGATAAAACCATTGTAACCTATTACAAACCAAAGTACTAAAAGTACAACGAGTGCAACAATAATGATAACTGTTGTCATTTTCATCTCCTTATAAAACAAAACTCTATAAATCAGAACTCTTGTCATTATACGGGTTTCGTTTTTTAAATAATTTTTGACGATAAACGCCTTATGTAATATAAGATATTTAATTATAATATATCGAATAAATATTAGTCGAGTCTTGAAAAGGTGTTTTTTTTATAGATTGGTCATTTTCTCTGCATAAATTATTGAAATAACAAATATTTTCTGATTAAAAAAACGCTGCAAAGAAACTACCAATCAGCACTCAGAGCCTTTCTGTCATCCGCCTTCTTCCTTTGCGTTTTTTTAAGGCATTGTGAATATAAAAACAGTTTTTACAGGCAATCTTCAAGCAAAAAAACTTCCAGTCAGAAGTCGTCTGCCAGAACCGCTCGATATCTCGCTAGACGCTGAGCGCTGTAAGGAAACTATTGAACAGCACTCAGAGCCTTTCTGTCATCCGCCTTCTTCCCTTGCGTTTTTTTAATGCATTGGGGTATAAAAACAGTTTTTACAGGCAAACTACCCAAAAAATAACTACCGGTCAGAAAGCCTCTGTCAGCACCGCTCACTAGTTCGCTAGACGCTGAGCGCTGTAAGGAAACAACCAATCAGTACTCAGAGCCTTTCTGTCATCCGCCTTCTTCCTTTGCGTTTTTTTAATGCATTGGGAAATTAAAAACAGTTTTTAATGCAAACTTCAAATAAAAAAAACTTCCAGTCAGAAGTAGTCTGCCAGAACCGCTCGATAACTCGCTAGACGCTGAGCACTGTAAGGAAACTATCGAACAGCACTCAGAGCCTTTCTGTCATCCGTCTTCTTCCTTTGCGTTTTTTTAATGCATTGGGG
>JAKSTL010000005.1 GCA_024402595.1 Treponema sp.
AAGCCTTTTTAATGGAGAATATCCAAAAATTGAAAAATTTGTTGGTGGAATTGTAGTTAATCGAAATGGAACATGGTTTTGTAATAGTTCGGAAAATTATGAATATCAAACCGAAACTTTAAGTTCCGACTGGAAACCGTTTTATAAATTAATTTAACCAAAAATTTGACATTTTAGCCAAAAATACCTATATTAACAAATAGGAGGTTAAAATGATTTCTATATCCGTTGGCGAAGCCAAAAACAAATTAACTTATTATCTCCATCTTGTAGAAGAAAAAGGCGAATCTATTCAGGTTACCCGTCATGGAAAAACTGTTGCCACTATAAATAATCAGGATTCATCAAATGTATTAAGCAAAAAACAATTGTTTGCCAAAGGTCTTGAAAGCTGGCGTTCAAAATATGCAGATGAATTAAAACAATACTCGGATGAAGAAATTGATGAAATTTTTGCCCGTCAAAAAGATGATGAACCAATTGTAAGACATCCAGAAGATTTTGATTGGTAGGTGCCTTATGAAAATGTATTTATTAGACACAAATATAATTTCTGAGCCTACAAAAGCTAAGGCAAATCCTGTTGTCACAGAAAAGATTCTGGAAAATGTTGAATATTCTTGCATTTCTTCTGTTGTTTGGGCTGAAACTTTATCTGGAATAAAAACTTTACCTGACGGTAAAAGAAAAGAAATGCTGTATGATTATGCTACAAATCAAGTTCAAAAGTTATACGAGATTCTTCCTTTTGATGATTTCGCTGCCAGCATTTATTCTGATCTTATTTCTCGTCTGCAAACTAAAGGTAAACTTCCTCAAAAAATGGATTTAATGATTGCTTCTACAGCAATAGCTAATAATCTGATTTTAGTTACTAGAAATACTTCTGATTTTCAACCAATCAAAGAAGTTTCTAATCTTATGATAGAAAATTGGTTTGATTAGGATTTTTCCGTTAGCAACATGTAGGGCTACCGAAGGTAGGTGACGGACCAATTTATTGGGCCGTTACCGAGCGAAATGAGCGAGCCCGGAATACTGCGACCCAGCCAGATTTCTGGCTGGGGAACGGCCTGTTATTTCAAAACCTTCTTCTGCCAGCTTTTTTTACCGCATTCAGGGCATTTCATGTATTTTGTTAATCCCATGTGCATAGATGAAATTGAGGCCTTATAAGTTGGAACATATTTGTGTCCGCATTTTCCACACTGATAATATCCAGCTTTTGTTTCAATTCTCCAGCAGAAAGGAGCAATTACAATTACAATTAATAAACTTATTCCAAGAATGACTGCACGAAGCCAGTTTGCGGTAACTAAATAAGAACTTACAAGGGAACCGGCAACAATAATAAAAACCATTAATGCAATAAGAACGAATTCTGTATGAATAAGCATTTTGTTTGTACGTTCATTTAATGCAGCCATTTCGATAAGATTTTTTTCCATAATTTCTGTGTTGTTTTCCATAGGTATTTTTTCTCCTGTTAATAATTCGTTTACGGAGATTTCCAGGATTTTACATAAATCCAGCATAAGTCCTGCATCTGGCAGACAGATTCCTCTTTCCCATTTTGAAATTGCTCTGTCTGTAATGCCTAACTTTTCAGAAAGTTCACTCTGTGTAAGATTGTGCACTTTTCTCTGTTCACTAATGAATTTTCCAATTTTAATCTGATCCATAATTTACTCCTGTTTCCTCCGGCAGAACCTGTCTGCTTGATGATTCCAACATAACGGAGAACACATCTATTTTAAACAAACCTATGGTTGAATTTTGAATTTTTTACCATTATGGCATTCTATTTTAGAAAAATCATCTTGTTCTGGAAAAACAATTGCTAAAATCTCAAATCAAATCAACTTCAATTATGTCCTTGCTTACAAAACAGGCATGCCACATTTTTGAATCAATTCTTCAAGGAAAAACCAAGAGCGTCATCCTGAACTGCCCCTCATATACTTGTTTATTCACGCAAGAAGAAATCATCAACAATCTGTTTATTTCAATTAAAACCGTAGAACCCCATACCAGCTGACTGTACGATAAATTGAATGTTTCCGGCCGAGAAAAATTATTCAAAAATAAAAATAGATCTAAATGGATAATGACAATTATTTTTCCACGAAAATATCGTTTGCTTTTAGACATGGCTCCAAAACTGACAATATATTTTTCGCCATAATTTTGTAGCCTTTTGCATTACAATGAGTCATATCATATTTACAATCGTTGTGTCCCCAAGCTCCCTTCCATGCATCCCAAATGATAATAACATCGTATTCTTTTTCTAAACGCTTTAAGATTTTATTAAACGCTCCAAAAAAATCAAGAAACCGCATTTCATCATTAAAAAAACGCATTATATAAACCTGAGTTTGCGTAAAATCTACCTGCTCCAGCATAGTCCGAAAGTTCTGTTCAATTTCCGAATATGATTGTTTTTTGCTAAAATTGTAAATGTCGTTTCCTCCAAAATCAATAATCAAAATAGCAGGATTAAAATCCAAAACATCAGTTTGAAAACGATTTACACCATCCAAAGTTGTATCATCATCTTTTCCAGAATTGATTACAGGAATAGAAATATTTTTTTGTATAAGCGCTGGCCAAGACTCAGTAGCAGAATCAGCCCCATGCCCGTAAGTAAGACTATCTCCAAAACAAACAACCGTTGAAGTTTCTGAAATGGTAAGTTTTTTAGCTTCATAATCTGTAATATTGTACATCGAAGAACATCCACCCAACAAAAATACAATAAATGGAAAAACGGAAAATATCTTTTTTTTCATTTCTACTCCAAATAAAAAACTTCTTCAAACTTTTTTTCCAAAGCCACACAAATAATTAAAGCCAGTTTTGCGGTTGGACAAAATTGTCCTGTTTCAATAGAACTGATTGTATTTCTAGAAACACCAACCAATCGAGCCAAATCAGATTGAGAGAGCTTCATTTGCAAACGGATTTCTTTCAGATGATTTTTCAATGTTATAGTTTCATTCATAAATAAATCCTAGGCCATCAGTCCTTTTACATAAAAAACACCAGAAATAATAAACCCCAGCGAATAAATTATTGCGACAAATAGTTCGTGATTTTTACGCATTTTCACATATTTTGTAATAAATAAAACAGATTCCATTCCAAACAAAATCACAATCAATTCAAAAGGCAAGATTTTTTTTACAACCACTTGCAAAATAATTAATAAGCAACACAAAATTGATGCAGCAAAAATTGAATAACGGGCCGCTTTGTTCTGGGTATCCAAATCATAAACATCTTGATTTTTGTTTTCATTACGGCTTTTTTCAAGGATTTCTTCTTTTGTCATAATTATTTCCTTATTCACTAGATTTATGCAAAGTATACTTGGCATAAACAAAAATATATCATTGCCAAGTATACTTGTCAATATTTTAAAAAGATAATTTCCCACTAAAACACTTTTCCCGTTGCCACAATCTTTCATTTATGCACTGTAAACTATACTCAACTTATTCTCTGCCTTGACCAAATCTCTCTAAACTGTTATTATTAACAAAGTACTTTTAAGTACATTTTGGGCCATTAGCTCAGCGGTTAGAGCAGAGGACTCATAATCCTTTGGTCCCCAGTTCAAATCTAGGATGGCCCACCTCCACAGGATTTTCAGTTTGTTGCTGGAAATCCTTTTTTTTATTTAAGGAGGCTCATACGAACGAAGAAAATGAAGTCAAGCAACTAAAATGCCTTCAAATCACTGGTTATAATCAAAAAAAGGCATACCATGAATATCCCAATAGACACCATGAATATGCCACAATATATTTAGCAAAAAAAAGCAAGGTTTTACATATTTACTCTCGCGAACGGTTTTTATAAATCATCGTTTGTTGAAGCAATCTGCGGTTTATAAAAAACTGCCCGTCCCGCTTCTACATCTTTTTCACAAACTGAAGTTCCATCTTTTTCGACGGCGCTTTAATAACCAAAAGT
This sequence comes from Treponema sp., assembly GCA_024402595.1. Classification (GTDB taxonomy): domain Bacteria; phylum Spirochaetota; class Spirochaetia; order Treponematales; family Treponemataceae; genus Treponema_D. Next base: position 3,979 of record JAKSTL010000005.1, read on the forward strand.
CCATCCTTAATTTCATAAGATTCCGCAAAACTCATAGCCTCAAGGAACATATCCTCAAACTCCATAACCCTCGGATCCCCCATCATCTTAGTAACCGCAAAACCGTCACCTTTAATATTTTTATCGTCAGCCTTAATAGTTCCACTAAAAACATTCACGCCACTACATCCGCCAACGCTCACCTTAGTTCCGCTTACCTTAAACTCCACATTCGAAACCGCAATTTCCTGATACACACCTTCTTTTATTAAAGCCGTAGTCTCCCAATTTCCCTCCAGCACCTTTGCCGATTTACATCCCGTCATCAAAACCATAACCGCCACCATAAAAGGAATAATTTTTCTCATATTTTCCTCCAAAATAAATATCTGTTATAAGTGTAATACTTTTTTTATCCAAAACCAAATATTTTTTTATGAGGGGAAGGTCGCTTCGCGCCCCGGGTCTTCCCCTGCGCCCGCACTTCGTTGCGTTCTACCCCTTCCCCTAGGAGGTTCCCTTTCAGTCCACCCCCCTAAAACCCCCGCAGTCTATTCAAACCTCACAGATTTTAGTTCACCAACACCCGTCCCTTTAAAAGTCAAATAAAGAGCGTGCACACCATCCGGAATAGAAATAGCCGCCGAATAGTCTTCCCAGAAATTACTAGATAAAGTATCAATTTCAGCCACCACAGGTCCATCCCACTTAGTACGCACCTCATACTTACCATAAAAATAAGCCCTAGTAGTAATGGTAATTTTTTTCAAATCCTTAAACTCAAAATATTTAAAACCGATAGTAGTGTTATTTCTAATATTTACAATGTAACCAGGTTCAGTAAAACCTCGTTCTTCATCACCATCTCGTCCATCCTGAACAATCTTCGCCGCATCTTCCCCGCCCACATATTTCCGTGGATTATCATTGTTAAACAAATTACAGGCAATGTAAGCCGCATATTCTCCTTTTCCTTCCAAAGGACCGCCGTTCAGCCCACAAGATGTAATCTCTACCTGAGGAATCGACCCATCCGCCAAAACCTTAATTTTTTCCGCACATCCCTGACGACTATACCAAGTGCCATTGGTGTGTCGATGGTAGAAAATATAATATTCACCGTTAATAAGCTCAAATCCTCCATGATTATTAGCGCCATAAGCGGCAGGCATTTCAGCAGGTTTATAAGAATCAATACCCAAATCACAGTTACTTACAATTACACCACCATAAACAAAATCCTTTGTAGCACATTTGCTGGTAGCATAACAAAGCTCATGCATAACCGCAGAAGAATAAACAAAATAATAAGTATCTCCAATTTTCCTAATAGAAGGGGCTTCAAAAAACTCGTGATTCACAAAACCAGTATTTTCACCATAACAATCCCCAGGCACAATTACATTATAATCTTCTTCAATAGTAAGCATATCAGGACCAAGCACCGTAGCCATAGCACCCAGCCTGTCCTTCATTTTATTACCGCAAAAACCGGTATACAAATAAGTTTTGTCCCCTTCCGTTAAAACCGCCGGATCAAACTGAGGCATATTACCTTCCTTTTCCCCCAGTCTAGTACCATCCTTATAATGAACATAACCATAAAACTCATATTTACCCGCAGGAGTATCACAAACAGCAACAGAAACAAAGTTCACCTTATCAAAAACATAATAAAGGTAGTAACGACCGTCTGGACCTCTTGTAACATCAGGTGCATATAAAACCATTCTACCATCCTGCGCCGGATCCTGATTTTTTCTATAAATAACACCTTCACAACGCCAATCCTTCAAATCCTCCACAGGGGCCGAATAACACACATAATCACCAAGACAAAAAACACTGCCGTTGTACAAATCATGCGAACCATATACATAAACTCTATCCCCAAAAACATGAGGTTCTCCATCTGGCACATATTCCCAAGATGGCATATAAGGATTAAAAATCTGTTTTTTCATTTAATTGTCCTCAAAAATCTTTATAATCAATTCATTATTTTCATTACAAATCTGTCCAAAAAGCTTTGCATTTTCAAGCCAGCCTAGTTTTTCCGAATCCGTAATAATCTTTGGGCAAGTATAGGGTTCACCAAACTTTCCGTTGTTTTCTATAAACAATTTACAAGGCGTTCCATCTTCGTCCTTCCCAGAAAGAATATACCTGGCAGAAAGAGTTCCCGCCTCCCCAAAAATCTCTTTTTGAGTATCAACACCCCCGTTTTCCACCTTACCAGAAAAAATCCCTTCCGCAAAACCATTGAACAAAACCATACGAGCCGTATCTTTTTTGCCCTTTACTTCAATTACTTCCGTAACATTTATATGAATAGAAAAAAGCAGTTTCATAAACTATTTAAAAACCCTCGTCATAAATTGATAGAATCCCGTTCTAATAGCGTGAGCATTGTGGTCAGCACCAATCACTTCAAACCAAATATGCTCTACCCCATTTTTTTCAAACAATTTGTGGTAAGACTTAGGAAATTGCCCAACCGTTCCATCCTGAGTTCCACAACAAACCATCAATACCTCTGGAAGAATTGCATCCTCAGCAAACTTAGCATTTTCTTCAGACAACTGTCCCACATGCGTCATAGCCCAATCTTTTCCAGGAACAAGCCCAGGAGCAGGAGCAATAGCCCCAATATAACCAAACAAATCAGATCGTTGTAAACCCATAAACAAAGTTTCTCGGCCACCCATGCTAAAACCACAAATTGCCGTATTTTCTCTGCCAGTTAAAACCGCAAAATTGCTTTCCACATAAGGCATTAAATCATTTATAAGCTCATTAATAAAATTATCATAAGGAAGAACCGATTCTGCATTAAAACCAGGCTTTAATTTTGGATCTGCCGAAGCATACATATTGCCAAAAACAATAATCACTTCCTTTGCATAACCGTCTGCCGCAAGATTAGCACAGATTTCTCTTATTTTATTGTTTCCATCGTGAATAATAGAGTTTTCATCGCAAAAAATACCATGTTGAAAATAAATTACAGGATATTTTTTTTCTCCATCATAACTGGCAGGAAGAAGAATATTAAAGCCTCTTTCGCATTTACAAGTATTGGAATAGTAAGTTACATGCTTTACTTGTCCCAAAGCAACTCCACTTCTCTGAGCAGACACTTCGCCTGGACAATCAGCCGCAAATCCATTTTTCAATTGATTTTTTGTAAGATAATCCACTTTTTCCACAGATTCCCTCTCTCCAGTCATATTTTCTGATTCTTCACACATTGCAGCACTTCCTTTATTTGTTTTATTAGGTTTTGTAGTTGTACAAGATAAAAGCGTACAACCTAAAATAATTGCAGGAACTAATAGATTTTTCATTTAATACCTTCTTTTAAAAATTGAAAACCGCAAGAAGTTTCAACTTCTGAGGATTTTCAATTCGTTTGCGTGAGCGAACACATATATAAGGAGTTTATTTATGAACTCCAAGTGTAACATAAACGCGCGATTTTAGCGTTTATGTTAAAACCTCCCTTTTTTTTATAAAACGCAGATTGTTTCAACAATCGAGGATTTATAAAAACCGTTCGCGCAAGCGAACACGTATATAAGGGGATGTCCAATAAGTATTTGTCATGCTGAACTTGATTCAGCATCCCACTAGATTTAGTGTGAGATCCTGAAACTAGTTCAGGATGACGCTATGATGCGAACTTTTTGGACAGCCCCAAGTGTAACATAAACGCACCATTTTGCGTTTATGTTAAAACCTCCCTATTTTTTATAAACCGCAGATTGTTTCAACAATCGAGGATTTATAAAAACCGTTCGCGCAAGCGAACATGTATATATGGAGTTCATTTATGAACTCCAAGTGTAACATAAACGCAGCATTTTGCGTTTATGTTAAAACCTCAATATAAATATTATAATGCAAAATCTACAATATGAATCAGAGTTTTTGTGTATAAAAAGCGATTATGTAAAGTGAATATAAAAAGCGATTAGTTTTCGTAGGTAATCAATATAGACTCCGCCATTTCTCTTTTAGTTCTGCGAAGATTCATTGATTGTTTTATAATAAAAGTATGAGCCTCGTTTTCCGTCATATTCAAATAAGTCATTAAAACCCGCTTTGCCCGTAAAATTATTTCTTCATCAGATAAAGCAGATTTCAACGAATTATTATCATTTTCAGAACGAGGCATATTCGAATTATTCAACGGTTACACTCTTTGCAAGATTTCTTGGTTTATCCGGGTCAAATCCCTTAAGAATTGCACAGTAATAAGCAAACAACTGAGCAGGAATAACCGTAAGCAAACTTGCCAAAGTTTCAGAACATTCAGGAATCTTAAAGATTTCATCCGTTTTTCCAGCAAAAGCACCAGAATCATCCTGAGTAATTACCAGAACAGTAGCCCCTCTAGATTTAACTTCAACCATATTAGAACCAATTTTATCGTACAAATCAGGTTTAGAAGCAATAGCCACAACCAAAGTCTGTGGGTCAATCAAAGCAATAGGACCGTGTTTCAATTCACCAGCCGCAAAAGCTTCAGAATGCATATAAGAAACTTCCTTTAATTTCAAAGCACTTTCCAAAGATGTTGCTGAATCAAACTGACGACCAATATAGAATATTTTATCCTTGTTAAACTGCTGGCTGGCAAACTTCTGAATAACATCTTTTCCATCAAGAATCTGCTGAATCTTTTCCGGAATAGACTCCAATTCTGTCAAAAGCTTAGTAGCCTCTTCATCCGACAAAGTACCCCGCAGTTTTCCCGCTTTAATTGCCAAAAGATACATACAAAGCACCTGAGTAGTATAAGCCTTAGTAGAAGCCACCGCAATTTCCGGACCCGCCAAAGTATAAATAACATCATCTGCTTCTCGGCTAACAGTAGAACCAACACAATTGGTAATAGCCACAACCTTAAGCCCATTCTGCTTGGCCAGTCTTAAGGCAGACAAAGTATCCGCTGTTTCTCCAGACTGCGAAACTACAATAAAAATATCATCCTTATCTAAAATTGGGTCTCTGTAACGGAACTCAGAAGCCACATCCACATCCACTTTCATTCTGGCAATTTTTTCAAAAGCATATTTTGCCACAACCCCCGAATGGTAAGCCGTTCCACAAGCAGTAATTACAACCCTTTTAGCCTTTTTCCAGGCATCGTCCATTTTGTTTTCTTCAAAATAAACATCCGTTGCCTTTCCAGTACCATCGTGAATAATTCTAGGACGCATAGTATCAAGAATACCCTTTGGCTGCTCATGGATTTCCTTAATCATAAAGTGTGGATATCCGCCTTTTTCCGCCGCATCCATATCCCATTCAACATGCTTTGCTTCTTTAATAATTCTTTCGCCATCAAAATTAAACATATCCACATGGTCTGTATACAAAACAGCAATTTCTTTCTCACCCAAATAATAAACATCTCTAGTATGTTCAAGAATAGCAGGCACATCAGAAGCAATAAAGTTTTCGCCCTTTCCAATACCAATAATTAAAGGACTCTCTTTTCTGGCACAAATAATTCTGTCTGGATAATCCTTACAAACAACGCCCAAAGCATAAGAACCTTCCAAAATATGAATAACTTTAATTACAGCCTTAAAGATATCTTTTTCCTGCTTATAGATTTTATCAATAAGATGAACAACAACCTCTGTATCAGTCTGACTCTGAAAAACCACACCTTCCGCCTGCAATTTTGCCTTAAGTTCAGCATAGTTTTCAATAATTCCATTATGAACAATAGAAATTGTCCCTTCCATATTTGTATGTGGATGAGAGTTAGTATCAGAAGGTTCACCGTGAGTTGCCCATCGAGTGTGTCCAATTCCAAGAGTTCCCTGTACAAAAGCACCAGTTTTATCAAAAAGAGCAATCTCGGCTCCATCAAACTCTTTATCTTTAGGAGTATAAGGAATTATTTCACCCGTAATCTTTTCTGCAAGATTTTTTAATGCTCCCTTAGCTTTTTTTACAAGAATATCCTCGCCTGTATAAACCGCTATACCTGCACTGTCATAACCACGATATTCCAATTTTTTCAAAGCTCTAATCAACACAGGAGCCGCATTTTTATTACCAATATAACCTACAATTCCACACATAAGCAAAATCAACAAAGTTTTTAAACTCTGTCCTTATCCCCCACATATTTTTTCTGACTTTATAAGAATAAACAACGCCACTGGGAACAACTATTCTCCACCAACATTATTAATACAATTTTATATGTTTTTGCACATTTTCTCAACAATATAAGTTTTACGATTTTTTGGGCGAAGTTTTTTGTGAAAAAAATCACCTATTCATCCACCCGCTCATTCTAACTGCTTTACGGCCTTTCAGGGCTTACCTACGGACGGTTTTCCGCTGCGCTTCAAACCAGCTTCGCTGCCCTTCCACGCCTTCGCAAGCCCATTTATTTTCCTACACAAAAGTTAGCAAAAATCGAACCTAGAACATCATCAGGTGTAACATCACCAGTAACTTCTCCTAAAGCATCAAGAGAATCTTCCAAATCCTGCACAACCGCGTCTAAAGTGTAATTATCATCAGCAGAAACTAATGCGTGTTTTACACATTCCAAGGCTTCTGCCACCGCATTTTTCTGTCGTTCAGAACCAATTCCGGCCTGCTGTCGTTCGGTAGTAATTCCCGCCGTTAATATTTTAGTAATTTCATCAAAAAGCATTTTTAAGCCCTCGCCAGTTTTTGAAGATATTCCAACAGCAACTGGGGCGTTGCGGGGCTGCAAGGTGTTTTGATTTGCCCCGCTGGAAGGGGTGGCGGAAAACGCGTCAGCGGTTGGAGACAGGGGGAGACTTCCCCCTTTTATATCCTGCTTTGTATAAACCACAATCAAAGGTTCTTTACAACTTTCAATAAAATGCAAATCTTCTTCATTCAGGCCGCCATTTGAATCCACCAAATACAAAACCACATCAGCATCCGCAGCAAGATTCAAACTAAGCTGAACTCCCTGTGCTTCAATTACATCTGAAGTTTCTCTAAGACCAGCAGTATCAAAAAGACGCACAGGAATACCGTTAATGCTTGCCCAGCTTTCAAGCCAGTCTCGGGTAGTGCCTTCAATATCACTAACAATAGCTCGTTCTTCTTTAAGAATTGCATTGAACAAAGAAGATTTTCCCGCATTAGTTCTACCCGCCAACACAACCCTAGCCCCATCCTGATACAGTTTTTCGCCTTTCCAAGAATCCACCAGCGCCTGCAAACGGGCAATAGCAATTTCTATATCTTTACGGTCAAAGCTATCGGCAATAGTCTCTTCATCTTCAGGATACTCAATTTCAACTTCAATAGCCGCAAGTGTATCAATTATCAGTTTTTTAATTTCATCAATCTCTGTAAAAAGAGATCCAGAAAGTCTGCCAACTGCATGGGAACGGGAAACATCGGTATGGGAATCTATAATCTCTTTTACCGCTTCGGCTTTTGTTAAATCAGTTTTTCCGTTTATATACGCTCTAAAGGTATATTCTCCACGATTAGCCTGCCTAAATCCATTTTTAAGCATTAAGGCCTGAACCGCAGTTACAACACTAGGACCACCATGGCAGAATATTTCAATCATATCTTCGCCAGTAAAAGATTTTGGTCCTTTGTAAACGGCCAGCATAACTTCATCAATTTTTGTATTTTCGCCAGAAGCCTTGTCTTTTTCAAGCAACCAGCCATAAACTAAAGTATTTCCCGCTGCTTCCAAAAGAGCCTTTGGTCTAGAAAAAACTTTGCTTACCAATTCTATGCAGCCTTTTCCCGAAGTTCTAACAATTCCCAAAGCGGCGGGTGCCAAAGCTGTAGCAATAGACGAAATAGGTTCTTCTGGTGTGTATTGATTAGGAGTCATTAAAAACCTCTTACAGGCTGAACCTGCAAAAATGGAATAAAACTTTTTCCAGAATCGTATTCTTCAAAAACCGAAGCTTCATAATTTGGGTAGAGAATACTGTCCAAAATAGAAATGTCTATTTCATCCCGAATAAAAAACGGCTTCATCTTTGTTCCAATTGCTGGATGCGATAATTCTTCTGCCGCTTCTGGTGCATTTCCAATGTATGGCTCAGTGTCCGAAACATCTTTTGGAGTTATTCCATATTCTCCAGAATTATTCCAGCACATATATCCATGATTTATAGAATCTCTTGTTCCAAAGAACTCTCTGCTAATATAATCAGAATCGTAATATTTTTTATCATAACTTACAGGCAAATAAAAACACTGTATCCACGGACGAATTATTGCACGGTTTCTACAAATAACTGTATTTCGGAAAGAGCCGTAATAATAGATTCTGTAAGTTCTATCTTCATAAGGAGCATAATTCAAGAAGCTCTGTTCAAAATGGCTTGGATAGAACATTGGCCCAATTACATCAACATATTCTGCCAGCATTTCTGCGTCCTGTCCTGTACGGGCTCCACTTCGGTACCAACCGTTAGCTCCATAAATGTCAATTCCAATAGGAGCGTCAATATTTTCTCGGGCATAAGACAAAAAGGAAATCAATGCACTTTCTTTATCCATTCCTTCATTCTGCCATCTGTAGTTAACATTCTTTAAATTAGTACCATCGGTTGGGAAACGAATATAATCAAACTGAATCTCATCAAAACCACGAGCCACCAGTTCTTTTGCAACAGCCACATTATATTCCCAAACCTCTTCGGAATAAGGGTCACACCAGTTTTCATCAAAATAATTGATTTTTGTTTCAATTACATTGCCGTCATCATCTTTAATTTCTTCTGTGCTTTTTATTCCCTGCCAAGGTTTGTTGTATTTACTGTCCCAAACTGCATATTTTCCGCCCTTGTATTTTGTAAGAGAACGATCCTTAAAAGTAACAATTCTAGCTACAAGGTAAATATTGTCTTTTTTAAACTCTTCAATAAAATGATCCAAATCTATGGCATATTGAGTAACAGTGCCCTTTTCCACCAGTAATGGGTCTTTTGGATAATAGCGCAAATAGCCATAATCATCTTTCATATCAATTACAATACTGTTCATATTGCGGTCTTTCAGGATTTTTTTAAACTTATCAATTCCGTCTTGGGTTCTACATTGATATGCAGAAGCATAAACACTTTTTACCTTATCTGCTTTTTCTGCATAAGGCGAGTTTATTGTTCCAGGATAAAGCAGCCATAATTCGTTCAACAAAATTGGTGTAGAAAAACCACTTTTTGAAGCAGGAATATAAGCGGTATTCACCATACCAGGAACGGCAGAAAAACTCTTGCTCCATTCTGCAAACTGAGTTGGAGTTCCCGGGCTAGTTAATGAATCTAAATCAATAGCGCCAAAACCTTCAAGGTGAGTGTAAAGCAAAACATTATCAATGGTAGTAAGACCTTCGTAACAATCAACGGGAACTGTCCCCTTATAAATTACTTCTGCTTTCTTTGTTTTCCAATTTAATTTGTAAAGGCGTGGCATATAAGATTGAGAAAAATAAATCTCTGTGTATTTATTTCCATCAATGTCTGTTCTTATCACTGGTAAAATATCTGCAATTTCGTCTGGAGAACCTATAGAAGGCATTTTGTCAAAACCCGCCGGTAAATCAACCCAGGCAGCCTTTGCTCTTTGCGGATAAATATAAGCTGGCCCATAAATTGGATGAGACATAAAAACAACAGATTCTCCATCAATGGTAGCTACGGCAACTGCTTTAATTCCACCAGTGCTTTTACTCATAGAACGAATATTTTTCCAGTTTTTACCACCATCCGTTGTATAATAAACATTATCTTTTGTGGCAGTAACCATTTCCATATTATTCATTGGGTTCACAGCCAAATCTTTTAAGGCCTGAATCTGTTTTTCCAAAGAGACAGTTTTATTTTCATATTTCTTTATAGTTAAAAAAGAAAGTCCGTTATCTCGTTCTTCGTAATTCTGTAAATCTTCTGTGTAGAAAATGCCCTTTTCTGTTCGGATATACCACCCCTTCTGTTCAATTTCGGTGGCTTCGGTATTTTCATTTTCTTTTACAAAATAATTTTTTACTGGAATAATCTGGTCAACTCTGCCTTTTGACCAAATATTTATAGCGTAATTATTACCTGTAATTTTAAAAAGTCCTTCATCAGCACCAATTAAAAAAACTTCATCCTCATCAACAGAGGCAGTAGAGATTTTTTCTGGCAATTGATACAAAGGTTTTATTTCTTGGGAAAAAGTTTGGCTAATAATTAAAAAAAACAATGTCGGTAAAAAAAGTAATTTTTTCATACTTAATTATCGGCAAAAATAAAACCAAAGTTTAACCAGAATACAACGGTGTGTTTCCACTTCAAAATGAACTAGCCACAAAAATTGATTATTACGGCATTTTACTCAGAGAAAAAGTGCATAAAAAAAGAGGTTCCCAAGCTTTGTAAACTTATGGAATACCTCTTTTATATTCGTAAAAAACTTATATCTCTAGAAGATTTGTTCCAGAACTTCAACAACGGTCAAATCATAATAATCTGGCTGTTCTTTAAGTTTTGCAATTGCAGTTTCTTTATCCATTGCCTGACGGTAAGTTCGTTTGCTACACATAGAAACATAAGTTTCGGCAACACGAATAAGACGGGCAATCTGAGGAATCTCTTCGCCCTTCAAACCACAAGGATAACCTGTTCCATCCATATTTTCGTGATGCTTTGTAGCAGCACTTTCAAATACAGACCAATATTTTTTAGGAACAAAAGACAACTGCTTTTCTGCAAGGTTTACATGTTCCTGTAAAATATTTTTCTGTTCAGGAGTTAAAACTGTAAGCTGCATAATTTCTGGATCTACAGAAAGGAAGCCGGCATCATAACACATAGCGGCACAGAAGTTTAACATTGAAAGCCCAGGAGTAAGTCCTAAAGCAATTGAAAGCTTATAAACCAGTTCACTAACATTTTTAGAATTATTTTTTCTACCAGTTACCTGATCAATTTTTGCACCAAGTTCTTCACATTTAACGGCAAGATCCTTTAAGTCTTCCATATCCTGTTCAGAATAATCTGCATCTGGCAATGCCGCAGGATTCCATGTAGAAGAACCTGCAATTTTAACCTGCCCTTTTCCGCCATTATACAAGTCTGTAATTCCACCAAGCATAAGTCTTGTGGTTTGGTTTTGACTTGCCGCCAGCATTTGAACTGCCTTCATATAATGTTCCTGCTGTTCTTTTTGCTGCTGGAAACCTTTCTTTGCAAAAATTGCCACCATAAAGACAATAATTAAAATTAAAAGTGCAATTCCTATAACAGAAAAGGCTATTATTAAGGCTGTTTTTTTCTGACTTTCGTTGTTGCTGCTTAACCCAGATTCAAGATTTTTAAAACCGTCGTCAAGCTTACCAATCAACTCAAGATTAGCTTCTGCCTGAGCGTCTTTTTCGGCTTTTTCTTCAAGAAGCGTAATCTGCCGTAAAAGTTTTGTAATATTTATGTCTACAACCTGAGGAAATGATTCCAAATTAGTCTGTATATCAATTACCGCCAGAGGATCATAATTTTCCACAAGCTTTTCTAGTTTAGCTCTATAAATAACTCTTGCATAAAAAACTATATCTTCATCTTCAGAATCAAGTTTTAAAGCATTGGTTATATATTTGTAGGCAAAGTTTATATCTTCTTCCTCATAAGCTTCGCTAGCTCGTTCAAGAAACTTCTGCTGGGTACTTGTTATGGCAAAAGCTTGCACGCAAATAAATAAAAGAATAAAAGCACCAAATAGACTTCGTTTTTTGTTCATCAGCATTCTCATCCACTCTTTTTTATCTAAGAAATTATTAAATAGTTTTAATCGTTTTTTAAATTAAGTTCAAACAGTAGTTGCTTTGTAATCTTTTTTAAATAGTTTTAATTGTACTTTTATTCAATATTCGTAAAAGGTGAAGATTATGTTACACCTTAACACAATAAAGTATAACATAATCTCTTATAAATAACAATTTTTTCGTTATAAGTGTATGAAAAATCTTACTAGAAAATATTCGCTCGTACACCAATTGCAATTTGAGGAACAAGATTCTTAATATCTACAGAACCTTGAACATCGGTTGGAATGAACCACAAAGAACCTTCTGTATAGAATGAGAACGCACTGAATGTAGTTCTACCATGCAATTGAACTCGAGGGAACTCCAACTGGCCAACTACAGCAGAAAGAATCTGTCCACGACCAGAGTTTGTTTCATTAAATCGGCTGAACTGTGCACCAAGGGCAAAACTTGCGTACAACCAGCTCCAGTCACGACCAAAGAAATAACTGAATGGTATAGTAGAAAGGTTAGCCAAAAGCTTACCAGTTAGAATGTTATCACCACCATAACGCATATTTGTATAATCTATACCAAGAATCTTAGAAGCTCCTTCCCGTTGAGCTGCAGTAAACTGTCCCCATCCAAACTGAAGTTTAACATTGTCATCAAAGAAGGTAAGTCCAACACCCATATCAAACAGAGAAGCACCCCAGAAATGGAAATCTACATACAAGCCCTGAATAAATGATGGTAATTCGTAAGAAGATTTATCACCTTTTCGTAAAGAAATAACAACATCTTTTAACAGAACATTATCCTGTGATAATCCGGAAACTTCCATCTTCTGATTATAATGGCCACCTTTTGCTGGATTTATAAGCTTAACAGTTGGTGAAGTATTATCAACCTGAAGAATAAATCGGTCTATAGCAGTTTCTCCATTATTCATAGTTGCTCTAACTAACAGGAAGTGATGACCTTCCGGCATATCTTCGTTTTCTACACGATACTGCCATTTACCATCGGTAGACAATTCTCTAAAGGTTTTACCGTTATCAAGACTTACTTCAATATGAGCAATTGATTTTGCAGAAACAGCCTCCTTTAATTCTTTCTTTGCATCTTTTGCTTTTGCGGCAGTAATTTCATCAGGATTAACAACATAACCAGCTGTTCCTTTGAACCAAGGTCTATTGATTGCAAAATCTCCGTATGAGAAGTTATCCAAGGTAATCCAAGGACCGAAACAGCTGTAAGTTATTGTCTGAGGCAAAGAAGAAACCTGCTGTCCGTTTGCAAGAACTGCATCAACACGATACTCATGAACTCCGTCCGACATTTCTGACTGAACAATACGAACTGGATTTCCATTTTCATCAATTTCGCCAGTTTCTACAGGCTCTGATGGTGTAATTTCAAACTTAAAGAAGCCTGCAAATGTAAGTGAAGTTTCTTTTATAAACTTGTCATCAATATAAAGTCGTAATGAAGTAATGTCACTGGAAATATTTGCGGAAGCCTGTCCATAAATATTGAACTTACCGTTTTTATGTTCTCCGTTCAAAGGATAAAGAATATCAACCTGTGCTGGTGGAAGAGTCTTATTCAAGTGAATGTTGCGGCTTACATTTGTTTTATTTCCAGCCATATCTTCACCGGTTACCAAAATGTTGTAATAACCGTCATCAAGGCTTTCAATACTGATTACTTCGCTAATAATATTATCTGTTTTCAAACTTCGAGAAATTGCTTCGGAAGTTTTGTCCATATTTCTTACGGTGATGGTCATTTTTGTAATTTCAACATCATCATAAGCGTAACCAGAGAAGAAAACATCTCCAGTTGTAACAGAGTCATCTAATGGCAATTCAAGAGAAATACTTGGAGCTGTATTATCAATGTTGATTAAGCTTGAGTAAAGACCTGTAATTCCATAATTATCTGTAATTCGGAGGAATACTACCTGTGTACCACTTGGAATTGCTCTTGTATCAACTGTGTAGCTCCATTCTTCACAACCAACGGCATCGTTATAGCTGTTACCGTTATCAAGAGAAATCTCTACTTTTCCAATTCCGTTTTCATCGCTGGCATGACCTTTAATTTCTATTACATCACGAACTGAGTTTTCAATTGTTGGAGAATCTACTCCACCTTTTGGTTCTTCAAGAGAGATTCTGAAGGTTCTTGTTACTTCTTCTCCTTTTACACCGTTAATATCTACGGCATAAACAGAAACTGTGTGTTCATTGTCGGTCATAGAAACTAATGGAATGTTTATAGCAAAGCTTGTACCTGGCTGGTCTGCATAAAGTCTATAATCTTCATCATCAATTTTGTACCAGATTTTTGAATCGCCATCGTCATCATAAATAACGCCAGAAATTGTAAAGTCTCTTGTAATTACCTGCAATTCTTCTGGAACATGGATTTCTGCTCTTGGTAAATCCGACTGACTGTCAATCTTGAAATCCCAAGCCCCTTTTGTTGTTACATTTCCAGCGGCATCGGTAAATATAAACTGCATTCTTTCGTCTATTGGCTGTGAAGGAATACCAATGTAAGTAGAAATTAAAGGCTGAATTGGGATTTCTGTCTTAATATCTTTTATAACTTCGCCAGATTCCAATTCTTCTTCTGTTGGAACAACTTCGAGGAAATATTCAACTTTTTCAACATGGCCATTGTCGTGAGCTTCAAAAACAATCAGAGTTTCACCGTTTACTACATCAAGTTTCAATGGCTGAACAACTGTTATTTTTGGAGGTGTTGTATCTTTGAAACATGCGGTTCGGATTTGAGTGATATGACCTGCATTGTCGGTTGCACGGATGTTTATTTCAATAAGACCGTCCTGCATTTTTGTAAGATCAACGGAATCTGAGAATGCTACGCCTAATGCATTTTCACCAGCGGCATTTTCGTTTGAGAACATGGTCCAGGAAGCACCGTTGTTTAAAGAATATTCAACGCAGCGAATACCTAAATCGTCTGTGGCTGTACCTGAAATTGTTACAGAATCATTTAACCAGGCGTTCAATTCAGGGCTCAAAAGATGTACTTCTGGAGATTTTGAATCTGCAAGGAAGTTCATAATATCTGTTTCATAAACTGCACCAAAACGGTCGGTAAAACGAACCTGTACATTTTCGTAATTACCATCTCGTTTTGAATATAAGGTAAATAAATGGCCATTATCTGTTTTATCAAGAACCAGACCTTCTTTTTCACAAACCAATTCTGCTTTTACAGGTGCGGCAAGATTTGCATAGAAATAAGATTTTGAACCATTGCTCAACACCCAGCTGGTAATGCTTGGATCGAACTTTGTTTCTGGATCTGTAAATGTATAAATCTTTTCTGCATCGTCAACAAGGTAGCTTTCGTTTGATCTTAATACGAGGAATGAACCTGTAACTGTTTTTTCAAGGGTTGCAGTTTTTACAGTCATAGAAATATTTGTAATTCTTGATGGAAGATTTGCCAAAGGTATTTCGGCTACCCATCTAGTAGAACCGTCTGTTGGTTTTATAAGTTTTGCGGCTCCTTTCTGCATTAAATCGCCACCAGGAACTTCATCACCTGTAATTTCATAACTTACAGAGTTTACTACTGCACCTGTATCTACATAAAGCTGTAAGATTCTTGGTGTTTTTCCATTTCCATAATCAAGCACTACAGGCATTCCGCTAAAGTAAGTTTGACCTTCAATATTGGCAATGTTTGCATCCAAGGTTGGATTTTTTACAGCATTGTATTTTGATGAAACCAAAGTTTTTCCGTCATCACCAATCAGAGAAAGTGTAAGTGGATTTGTTCCTTCAGCCATATCTGCCCGATGATAGACAAAAACATTCTGAGAAAGATTTCCCTGATAAGCTACAAGGCCATATACATCAAGACCTTCAACCCAGTTTGCAACAGGAGCTTTTGGTGTTGGCTTTTTTGAACCATCTTCTGGCTCTTCAATAGCTGGAATTGTTGAGAATGCCACTGATTTTACTGTTTTATTTCCACCAGCACTTTCGGCTACAATTTCTACAACAAACATTCCGCTGCCGTAGATGGATGGGTCAATCACAAAAGAGAAATTGCCATTTTCATCAAAACGGGCTTTTTCAAAGGTGTCTGTAGATGGAAGAATCTTCATTGAATTGATGATTCCGCCTTTCATTTCTGCCTGGGCGCCTAAAACGCGGTAGTTTAATTTACCAACGCCTGTAATACAGCTGACATTACCAGAAATTGTGATTCTTCCTTTTTTGCCATCTCTTGCCAAAGTTTCTGAATAATCGTTTATATCAAGGCTTGGTAAAACTGTATCGGCTTTAAATACGAAAGGTCGTGATTTTATGATATTGCCTCTATCTGTTGTAACTTGAACAACGGTTGGTTCTGAACTTCCAACGCCAGGACCAGGAATCAATCTTATTAAATTGCCTTTTGCTTCTACGGTTGCAAAATCAGATTCTGGAATAAGTTCAACTGATTCAATATTTTCGCCCATTAAGAAGCCGGTTACTGGGAACTCTTTATTACTAATAATGGAACCATCTTCTGCAATTGTGCTGTCTGTAAAAATCAATTCGGTTTTTGGTGATTTTACAACACTTGTATTTGTTATGTATAAATAAGACCAGGTTTCTGAAACACGATCAATTGAATCTGTAGAGACAACTTTTATGGAAACAACGCCTTTTGGGAAGTCTGGTGCAATTGGGAATGTTGCCTCGTATGAAGCCGCATTTTTTAGTTCGTAAGCATTATCGATAACACCGTTTTTTCCATAGTGAATCTCTGTGCGAACTTCCTTTAATCCAATCTGTGAAGCTGTTTTTATCACAAAAGAAGAACCTGACTCTGAATGAATCTCCATGCCATTTTCAAAAGGAATTATGTCTTTACCACGCTTTATTGAATATTCTTCAAAAGTTGGAGCTACACCTTTTGATGCAAAGGTAACCACTGCTGGATTTCCGTAAACATCATTTTCATCAATTGCGGTAACTGTAATTTTATGATTTCCGGCAGAAAGGGAGGAAGCTTTTGTAAATGCATAATAGAACGAGCCGTTTGAATCCAAAGTTATTGGGTCTTCTGCATCAAGCTGAACTACAACAGATTTTACAAACTCATCATCTGTGGCAAAACCACGAACATACACTTCTTCATCATCACCGTTGAATATTTTTTCGGCGGTTGGTTCGGAAATTGTAACAACAGGCTTGTCTTCTTCCTGATTTAACGGAATTATTATAGTTTTTTCTACAACATTGTTTACTCTATCAACGGCATGAATTGTAAACTTGCGAGATTTATCTTTTGAACCGATGGTATCAAGGGTAACTGTCCAATATGGGTTTCCAGGAATCAAATCAAAATCGCCAGACTGTTCGCCAAAAGTCCATGAAAGTTTTGTAACACCAATATCATCTTTTGCAAAACCAGCAACTGTAAACTTACCGTTCATTACCTGATCTGGTTCTGGGCTGATTATCTGAACGTCAGGTTTTGTATTATCTATAAAATAAAGGAATGCATAGGAACCAACGGAACCGGCGTAATCATAGGCTTTAAACCATACAACCGCTGGACCATCTTCGAACTTATTTGTGTCTACTGTGAAATTGAATGTGCTAGAGGAAATATCTTTTGTTTTACTGATTTTTACAGGCTTAAAAGAATCGCCTCCATCTACCGAATAATACAACTCTTTAATTCCATTTCCGTCTGAAACTGTACCTTTGAAATCAACTTTTCCAGAAACAAGCATACCCATTGTTCTGTCATGAACTTCTGTAATAGGTTGTGTACGGTCCAGCTGCCATGAAATCTCGGATGGAGTACTTGGGAGTCCGTTTATATCATAGCCAGTAGCTTTTATTGTGTGTGTTCCTTCTGGAAGATTTACAGTATCAAGGAAGTATGACCAAAATTCACGGCCTTCTGCTCGAATTGGATGTTCTGTATCGCCATCAAAAACCAGTTCTACATAGGATACCGCATCATCATCAATACAAGTTCCGACAATATTCAGGTTTCCAACTACGCGCATATTCTCATAAGGATTTGTAATTCCACAAATCGGGAGATCTGAATTTGGATCTATATAAAGATTAAACGGACCTTCTACAAAAGCATTTCCGGCAAGGTCGGTAGCTGTAACCATGATATTAAATTTTTCAGCTTTTTTTGTAGTTCTTGATTCTAGATCAAAACTTTCCTGCCAGCTATGAAGATTGTCTACGCTTAAATCTTCAACATCACTCTTTCCATGGGCAAAAAGTGATGTAACTAAAAACAAACCAAATAATCCAATGCATATTTTTTTGTTTAACATAAAATAGGCACTCCCTTTTATTTAATATTTACTAAAATTTTACAGTTTCTCTCTTTCATTATCGGCAACAGTTGAAAATTTTATCACTTTTTTGTGTTAAGTCATAAAAAACTAATAAAAAATTTACCAAGAAGCGAAAATTCTAAAGAACTTTTCTAAATGCGAATAACTAAGATGATGTTTTATGCTGCAAAATTATAAAATTTCACACCAATGGAGATTAATCCGTAAAATTAGAAAGCGAATTCCAATCCAACAGCGGGTTTAAATTCCAATTGTTTTGTGTCTTTACCAAATGAAAGAAGCGGAACATAGAAGAAGAACTCATTTTTGGTGGAAGAGTTGGCCGTGGAACCAATGTTCAATCCAGAAGACAGTGTAATTTTTAGAGAAAACACTCCCGAATACAAGGCTGTTCCAGTTTTTATCTCATCCATAAAGGAAGCCACCTTCAAAACCTTCCAGGAAGCATCTCTCAACTCCGATGAAAACATATAACCGCTTATAGAACACAAAGAAAGTTTTACATCATACAAAAAGAATGCTGGAATCCATGAGCCTTTCTGTAATTCTTTTGCAAATAAAACAGTTTCTGTATTCACCTGAAAATCATATTGCGGAATTGCGTTGGCTGCTCCAAAGATTAGTGCATACCGCCCCGCAAAATTTCCCAAAGGATAAAGCCCACCAAAAGTTTCCACGAGAATTTTTGTAGGAAGGTTATAAGTCATGCCGGAAACACAATTTACAGGAACCAATTTTGGAATATACAAAGCAGAATTTAAAATCAAATCAAAACTGTTAGCATATTCTTCATATCCTTTAGATACCTTAGAATTATATACATAAGCCAAATTTGTTCCAACACTTAACCCAATTTTCTCGTAACGACCCGCTCCATACTTATGAATGTTTGACACAGTAATTCCCAAAGAATCCGTTGTATAAACATAATTGCTTCTGTCGGGATTAAATGCTGGTCCAAACAACCCGCCAATAGAATCTGCATTCATCATTTTTTCATCAGCAGCCACAATAGACAGATTCGATCGACCATAATGACCAAAACCCGAAGCAAAACAAGTCAAATCGCTATATTTTCCAAAAGGAATAACCGAAGACAAATCAAGCTCCAGCTCCCCTTGCTTAAATAAATATTTATCAAACTCAGAAAAACCCTTTACCGCGTATTTAAACAACGAAGTATCCGTTCCACTTCCATAAGTTACCCCAATCGCCACAGAATTAGTCTGAAATGAAAATCCCGCTTCCACCTGCAAAGTATCCGAACTCCAAGGATTAGCCGTAATGTAACTCAAACCGTAGGCAAATCCATAATCTCCCGTAGTTCGATTCCCTTCTCCATCATACAAAGGATTAAAACTTTTTGAAGACAAAGTAGTAACAGGCAGCAAAATGCCCCGCTTATAAAAATCAAACTGATTATAATCTCTGGATGGTAACTCTGCCAAAGAAGGTGCGTCTGCAAAAGATTCCTTAAACGCTTCGGTATTCTGATTTTCACCAAAACAAACTTTCTTTCCTTCAAAGAGTTCTCCATCTTCTTTTCTAAAAGCACCTTTCAACAAGCGATTTTGTCTATAAAACTGCCCCACATAAGTAATGTCCTTACCCAACAAAACAGGCTCATGCACACCACCAGACAAATCTTCTTTACCCAGCGCAAACACATCATCTTCAATAAAATAGGCTCCCCATCTTGGCATAGAACCCGGTTTAGCCCAAGAAAACATCAATTCCCCAGCTTCACAGTTATAAGACAACCCGCGAATCACCATTCTTTCTTCCGGCGCCTTTACTTCCCATAATATATTCCCATCCAAATCTTCCGCACAAAGCGAATAGTCCAAACCAGACCTTTTTATAAAAGCAAAAACCCCTTCTCCGCAATCCACATAATTCCACGGCGAATCATTCTTATAAAAATCAACCGAAGCTCCTTTTTCAAGCCCCAATACCGCTCCGTCTGCTCCCAAAACCATTTTCTGAACAACAGTTGTATACACCTGATTCCCATACTTGGTTCCCACAAGGTAATAATCCCCCGCCTTCTGAACCAACGAAACATCATTCAAACCAGTTTCGTCAAGATAAAACCATTTTCCATTTTGCATATTGTAAACAGCAGACTTTATTTTTGTAGTAGCCGAATCTTCCGTGTAATAGGTTACTGCCAGATATTTTCCATCAGCCGAAAGCCGCGCCGTCGAAATGTAGTTCAAAACAAAAAGTTTTTCAGGCGTTACCGTTCCATTTTTCAAAAAGAAGACAGTTCTGCAAGAAGAATCCACATAAGCCATTCCTTGCTCGCTTACCGAAAGTGATGCATAACGAGCCCCTTTATTGTTCCAAGATGAATAATCCCTTTTTTCTTCGCCAACATAAGAATCACTATTCTTATCATTATTATTTTCTGTGCTTTTGTACAAATCCTCAAAAAAATCCTCTACCAGTCCCGCTTTCACAGGATTTTCAGGAATTGCAGGAACTTCATAAGCTTCATAAAACTCCATCCATGCATCCTTCGGCAATTTACCATAGATTTTTTTAAACGCCCCAGCAAAAGTTACATTCTTAAAGTTCACACAGCGATACCAAAGTTCTGCATATTTTTCCATACCATAGGTTTTCTGCATGTAATCAAAAAAAGCCCCGTTAAAGTAGTAAAATGAACCACCAGGGTAAACATCAGAACCACCTTGAACATCTTTAAACTTTGGAAATTGATTTTCTATCTTTGCCTGACGAACCATCTGTTTTGCATATTCATCATTCAAACGCCCTTCCCCAAAAGAACTTTCCGAAGTTACCGTAGCACTTTCCGAAAAACCACTTGTAATAGAAAAATATGGAAGATAAATTGGATCTCCAAAAAGTGCCCCAATTGATTTCCACAAAGGGCTTTTCATATTGTAAGTATAAGCGTGAGTTAATTCATGACGGAATGTTTGAAGCAAAGTTTCTGAAAATACAGCTAAATCTTCAATAAGCGGTGCATCATAAATAACAATGTGATTATAAGGATAATCGGTCCAATAAGCGTTAAACTCTTCCACAGCTGGAGTAATTACAACAGGGATTCTGCAAGGAATTGGTCTTCCATACAAATCTGCAATCTCCTGATAAACTCCATCGGCTTTTTCGTACAAAATCTGAGCCGACCGTTCCGCCCCTTCTGGATAAATAATATCAAACCAACTTGTACTTACCACCTGAAGATTTTTTTCTCCAGATAAAGCTCCAGAATAAGAAAAAAGTTCTACGCAAAGAGAAAAAAGAATTGCAAACAGAAAAATATTTCTTTTCATAACCATATTCCATCCAATCATGATTAAAGTGTAAAAATCATAACGAATAAAACAGCGTTACACAACAAGAAAATAATTGTTAGTTATAATTTACAAAAAAGTTAAAAGCAAACCCTAGCCAAAAGATGAACTAAAGTCGAGTTCCAATAAATTGCAATTTCATTGGTACTATAACTTCCCCTATGATCGGCAAAACATTTTAATGGAGGCTGACCTTGAAGCATTCTTTTTGCAGTTTCATCCAACAAATCTTCGCAAGGACCACCAGAAAGCATACCAGGCATTGTTTTATTTATTGCACCCGAAGGTCTGTGATGAGGATTTTTTACAAAATTAGAACCTTCGCCCGTAACATAACATACATCCATTGGATTACAACCCAAAACATAATCCAACTGATTTTTTGCCCCGGAAAAATATTTTTCTTCCCCCGTAACATCATAGGCCAATAAAAGAATGTGGGCCAAATCACAGGCGTGTCCGTTACTTCCCCAAAAAACCTTAGTTAAAGCAGTTTTAAAAGCAGCCTTCTGAATAACTTCCATTATAGTATCTGCTGTCTGAACAACACTTTCTTTCAATTCTTTTATAAGATTTGTACTCAAAGCATTTCCCTGTTTCAAAAGGATTTCTGTACCATAACCAGCAACAGAACCCCATCCAAAACTTTCAGACCAGGTTCTCATCCAAGGTTTTGCAGGATCGACAGGAATTGACAGACTCTGTTTTTTATGCCCCACAGCCTTTTCCACATAAGAATAATCTTTTGTTGCCGCAAACAAAGCAGAAGCCGCAAAATAACATTCATCCATAACATTCCAGTCGCCGTAGCCACCAGTTGTAATTTCCGGAGGATTTTTGTACCAGATTACATCATTGTTTTCTATAAAGGAATAAGCTTTTTTGGCCGCTTCCAATAATTTTTTCGAAAAATCAGGATCAGAATCGGTAAAAACAACGGATGCATAAGCCAAACAACCTGCAAAATCAGCTGTAGCCGCAGTAGAAACAGGAGAAAGCACCAATACATCCTTTTCGTCTTCCGGTAAAATAAAAGGGCAAAAATGATAACAGGAAATTTTGTGGTAAACAGCACCATCTTCCCGCTGCATTTGAAGCATCCATTCAAGCTCAAAACGAACTTCTTTTAAAATATCAAATCTATTCCACTTACCTTTGGTGTTTTCATAAGCAAGAAGCAAATCCATTGCCGCCTTAGACCCAGCCACTACATAGCGACCATAGTCACCAGCATCATGCCATCCACCCTGAACATTCTTTGTCTTTTTCTCACCAGATTCAGGATCATAGATTTCTGCAATTCCCGTATGACAAGCCTTATGACTCCACTCTCCCCCATTTATTTCTTCACCACAACGAGAAAGATAAAAATAATTCAATGTAGAAAAATAAATGTCATCAAAAACCCTATCACCAATTTTAAAGGCATAACTTTCTGCGCTTTCATCATGATTTTCGATTTTGATTTTATAAACATCCTCATTGGAATCTACTTGGTCGGGCTCATATTCAGAAAAATCAGCAGTATAAACAGGCTCATTGTAAAGACGATCCACTTCCTTTTGAAGCACTAGCTTTCCTGTAAAAACAACACTTTCGTTTTTCAAAAGAGAAAAAGATTCTTCCGATTCTGCAGAACCAGTTAAACCTGTTGCATAAGCAATTTTCAAACCTTTAGTTCCATATCCAATCTGATTGACAAAAATCTTAATCATTTAAAGCTCCCATAAAAATCATTGTGGAAAATCAATTAGTGTACTGTTTTTTGCTACATCGGTTAGAAACATAAAAATTGCATTGGGAAAAACTGCAAACAGTTCATTCAGTAGTTTAGTAGATTTCTGCAGATTTTATCCCACTCGTTTCTACACATTTTAATTGACAATAATAGTATATTTATAATCATCCAAAAAAAGTTGTATAAATATACTTTTCAATTGTGATTTCTTTGAGATTTTTCTTTTATCAGTGATTTTTAGTGATTCTTATTGAACAGGCTTATTTAATTGTCAATAAAGAAGTTAAAGGAATCATAGTCATAGAAGTTTTTCCCGCTGTATCCTGTAGATTAATTTCCACCAAAGCTTCCTTGATTTCCTTTCCCGCATCATCACCATAAAAGGCACTGATAGTTTCTATATATTCTGCTTCCGTCATTTCCTCTTCATTGAAAACAGGAGCCAAAAGCATATCAAGGAAAGTTACAATTTCTTCATCCGAAGAATCATAAAACTTCATAAGATTTTTTGCTGTAAAATTAAGCTTAAGTTTTAAGTTTGACGCAGTTCCTTCTGTAGAAACAATTCCCGAAGTAAACAATGTGGAACTTCTTTTCAAGTCAACCATAGAAATAGTAATATCCGTTCCAGTTTTGGTTACTGCTTCTACATCTGCAAAACCATTTTTTTCCAGTTCATAGGCAATTTCCTCTGTATCAAAGGCAATTTCTCCATCTTCAACGCCACTGGCAGAACAAATCAATTTCTTAAAAGCAACTCCCGCCGCACCAGAAAAATAACAGGAAACTGAACCATCTTTGTTTAATTTCAAATTAATTTCTGCTGTACAGGAAGTACAAACAAAACTAAAGGCCAGCAAAAGCTCAAAAAGAATTATCGAAATATTTTTTTTCATTTAAAACTCCACATAAAACGCAATGTTTTTTTTGATAGAAAAACCTCTTCTATCCAGTCCTTCTATTCATTCCATCTATCAAATCTATCTATCAGTCTTATCCGTCCGCAAGAATCGAACTTATTCGTTGACCTTAGATTTTTTAAATACAGAAAGAGGAAAAGAAATCTTAACACCCGTATGCATTCGTAATCCAGCAGATAAAGATTCCATAAAGTTCAAAGTTCCGCCATCCAGATTATTGTAAATAGAATAAGAAACATCTTGAACTCCCTGAAACTTTAATCCCATTCCCAAATCTACACTAGGTGTAATAAAAGAAACGCCCACAAGACCTGGAATAACCGATGCTTTAATTTTTTTATCAGTATCCATCAAGATTGAATCATTAAAAGTTACCACAGGACCGGCATAAGTTTTTATAAAGTCTCCCAGATTTATACTTAAAACCAATGGCATCTGAAGATTTTTCAAACCATAATCCCAACTAAAACCTAATCCAAAGCCAGGAGCCAATTCCCATCCTTCATAGCGCACATTAAAAATTGTATCTAATCCTCTGAACTGTAAAACAAACTGATGCGGAGAAAGTAACGACCAGTCTAAATAAAGTGAATAATCAAAAACAACCTGATCGGAAACAGTTTTCTTTACACCAGGCTTTGTAACTGCAACCTGAGGTTTTGTTACCTTTACAGCAGACTCCTTTTTCTTTTTAGTTTTTTCAGCATTTTCTTCTTCCTGCTGATCATCCTTTGAAACTTCCGCTGCTACATCTTTTTTTGCAACCTTCGATTTTTTATTTACCTTATCTTCAACCGCAGAAACATTTTTTGCAGATGCCGTTGCAGAAATATCTTCGTCTTCATCAGAAACCTGAACTTTTTCTTTAGTTTTAAACAACTTTATTTTCTTAGGTTCTTCAATATTTTCTTCATCATCCGCTGGTAGTATTAAATCATCCATTTTTCCAGAAGGAAGAAACTGACCTGTAGAAACATATTTGCTCTTCCAAAAATCGCTGTTTATAGAAGCAACCTTTACAAAACCATCTTCACCAAATGCAGAAATAAACTGACCGCCTCCAATATAAAAACCAACATGATTTATAGCACCGCCAGAGATTGTCCTAAAGAAAACCAAATCTCCAACTTCCCTCTTTTCATCACTTACAATACGAACATCATTGTAAATTGCTTTAGCGGTTTTTGGCACTCTTACATTTGCCGCATCCATAGCAACAAAATGTACAAAACCTGAACAATCAAAAGAATCTGGCCCAGAAGCACCATATTCATAAGGCTTTCCCAAAAGGGTTTTACATAAAATTACAACCTTTTCCCGAGCAAACTGAGCTTCTCCCGCAGACATTTCTTCACAAAAAAGTCCTTCGCCAAAACACAATAAAAGAACTGCCCCCAGCATGCCTTTCTTAATAAAATTACCAAAATGATTACAACGATTTTTCTTTTTCATACAAGCCCCATTATATTCTATTTCATTTTCCTTGACAAATCGTTAGTATATAATATACTAAAAATATGACATTTTCTTAATTTTTGTCATTTTAAGAATCTGTTCCCATTTTTTAATAATCCCACATTACAACCATAGGAGTTTTTTATGGCAAAACTAAAACAGAATATTGCCTGGACTTTTCTTGATGATTACAGAGGAAAGGTTTTTACCGGTGAATGGCCAACTTTTCCTGAACTTTTAACAATTCAAGCAGAACGATTTGCTAACAATCCTTGTTTTACAGATTTCGACGGACCAAACGGCAGCAAACGAACACTTACTTATAAAGAAGTAAATGAAAAAGTAACAATTCTTGCAAAATGGCTTATTGCCAATGGACTTAAAAAAGGTGACCATGTTGCTGTAGCTGGTAAAAACGGTCCTGAATGGGCTATTGCTTATCTTGCTACTTTAGTTGCCAGTGGTATTGTAATTCCTATTGCAGATTCTCTCCACGACCCAGAAACAGGTAACATCATTAAAGCTTCTACTCCAAAGTTTGCTTTTGTTGATGATGGAAAAATCCCTTATATAAAAGAAAACTTCCCAGATTTGGCTGTTTATTCTTTGAACCCAACTGAACCAGAAAAGTTTGTTTTGAATCTTTCTACAGACGCAGATGTTCAGATGAATGAACCAGCAAAAGAAAATGATTTAGCTCTTATTCTATTTACTTCTGGAACAACTGGTATTCCAAAGGGTGTTATGCTTTCTCACAAAAATATCATTTGTGACGGATACATTGCACAGACAAATCTTATTATTACAGAAAAAGATACTTTCTATGCTCTTCTTCCAATGCATCATGCTTATACAATGCAGGCCGCTTTTATCTGTCCATTTGAAGTTGGTGCAGAAATTGTATTTGGAAAGAGTCTTGCTGTTTCTCGCCTTATGAAAGAATTAAAAGAAGGACACATTACTGTTATGCTTGGTGTTCCACTTCTTTACAATAAACTTTTGTCGGGAATCAACAAGGGAATTGCTTCAAAAGGTCCTGTTGTTTCTGGACTTCTCGCTTTCCTTCGTGGACTTAGCTTCCTTGTTAAAAAAGTTACAGGAAAGAACATTGGTAAATCACTTTTCAAGGCAGTTCTTGAACAGGCAAATATTTATACTCTCCGTGTAGCTATTTGTGGTGGCGGACCTTTGGCAAAGAGCGTTTTCAAACAGTATCAGGCAATGGGTATTGATTTTATTCAGGGATATGGATTAACAGAAACTTCACCTATCATCACATTAAATCCTGTTGAACACTTTAAAATTGAATCTGTAGGACGAGATTTTTCTCCTTATGAAGAAATCAAAATTGTTCCAAAAGAAGATATGGGAACTGCAAAAGATGGTTCTCCAATTGGTGAAATCTGTGTAAAAGGTCCAATGGTTATGCAGGGCTATTACAATATGCCAGAAGAAACTGCAGAAATGTTCACAGAAGACGGATTCCTTAAAACTGGTGACCTTGGTTGGATGGATAAAGAACATTATGTTATGCTCTGTGGTCGTGCAAAGAACCTTATTGTTACAAGTGGCGGAAAGAATGTTTATCCAGAAGAATTGGAAGATGCATTCCAGCTTTACTATGATGTTCAGCAGGTAACTGTTCGCAGCTATTATAAAGAAGGTGATACAACCTCCGAAGAAATTGAAGCTTTAATTTATATTGCAGAAGATGTTTATAAACGCCTTGGTTGTGAACGAAATGCAGATTTCTTACAGAAAGAAGTTTATGATGAAATCAAGAAGATTGTTTCAAAAGTAAACAAAAATCTTCAATCTTACGAACAGATTTCAAGAGTTACAATTTTGAAAGAACCTTTGGAAATGACTCCAACTCAGAAAGTAAAGAGAAACTTCACTCCAATCGTTTACGATGTAATCAAATAATCTGAACTTAGAGTTAAATAAAAAGGGCTGCCCTAGAATAAACTTCTTGGACAGCCCTTTTTTTGTTGCTTAGTAAGAAAAATGATTTTCTATTTCTTATTTCTTTGAAGTAACAACAACAGAGTTATCTGCATTAGAATAAGGTGCTGGAATGTATTTATCAGCAGCCCAATCATTTTCCCATCTTGTACCGTCGAGTAAATAACGGAACTGGAATTCTTTATCAACAGGAAGCTCCAAAGTTACAGAGAATGAACCATCTTTTGCCTTCTTAAGAGGTGTGTCTACACTACTCCAGCTATTGAAATCACCAGCAATATTGATTGTGTTTGCACCCTGAGCGGCCTCTGCAGAAACAGTAAATTTAACCTTACAAATAGCCTTATCTTTTGAAAAAGTCTTTTTTAAAGCCATAACCTTTTTCTCCTTAAAAAAATTATAATCAACTTAATAAAAATACAATTTTGAAATAGGATGTGATTACTAAAAGTACAAATAAAATAATGTATTTTTCTTATTATTGCAATAGTTTTTAAATTTCACTATATTAGTGGTGAAGGTACAAGCCTCATTCCGCCGATTTATCCAACTTGCAGAGCGGAAACTGGTTCGTATGAATCGGTAAATCTTGCTAAATAGGAGACGAATATGTCTATCTTATCTAACAATCACTATTTATTTACATCTGAATCTGTTGGTGAAGGCCACCCAGATAAACTTTGTGATCAGGTTTCTGATGCCGTTTTGGATTATTGTCTTTCTTTAGACAAAGATGCTCATGTTGCCTGCGAAACTTTTGCTTCCACTGATTTTTTACTTGTAGGTGGAGAAATTGGTTTTCAGAATATTGAAGTAGACAATGATTTTACTAAAAAGTTCAACGCACAAATTGAAAAAATTGCCCGCCAGGTTGCTGTAAAAATTGGATACACATCTCCAGAAGTTGGTTTGGACGGTCAAAACTGTATTTTTATGAACAGACTTCATGCACAGTCAAAGGATATTAATCAAGGGGTTGTGGGAAAAGGTCTGGATGAGTTTGAAGGTAAACAAGGAGCTGGTGACCAGGGAATGATGTTTGGTTTTGCCTGCAATGAAACGCCTACTTTAATGCCAGCACCAGTTTATTATGCCCATCAGCTTTTGCTTAAAGCCCACAATTTACGCCACAGCGGAGAAATCAAATGGTTGCGCCCAGATGCAAAATCTCAGGTTACCGTTGAATATGATGAAAATCACAAACCAGTACGCATTGATACAGTTGTTCTTTCTCATCAACATGACCCAAATGTTTTTGATGCCGACGATCAGAAAGACCATGCAAAACTTTCGGAAGAAATAATTAACAAAATTATAAAACCTGTTCTGGAACCAACTGGTCTCTTGGACGAACAAACTCAGTATTACATAAATCCAACTGGAAAGTTTGTAACCGGCGGTCCTGATGGTGATTCAGGATTAACAGGACGAAAAATTATTGTTGATACTTACGGTGGAATGGGTCGTCATGGTGGCGGTGCTTTCTCTGGAAAAGATCCTTCTAAAGTTGACCGTTCCGCAGCATACATGGCCAGATATATTGCAAAAAATGTTGTTGCAGCTGGTTTAGCAGATCGAGCAGAAGTTGAACTTGCTTATGCTATTGGCGTTCCTTACCCAGTTTCAATAATGGTAGAAACCTTTGGAACAGAAAAAATTGCCCGTTCCACAATCGAAGCCGCAGTAGAAAAAGTTTTTGACTGCACACCTGCGGGAATCATTGAAACACTTCAACTAAAACAGCCAATCTACGCTCCAACAGCAAGTTATGGCCATTTTGGTAGAGATGGGTTCCCTTGGGAAAAAACCGATAAAGTTGCCGCATTAAAAAAGGAATGCGGAATTAACTAATAATCAGGCGGATAAAATGGATTTGTTATCAACAGCAGAAATGGAAAAGATTTTTCAACGATGGGAAAAGTCTAATCCTAACCCAACATCTGAACTGGATTATACAAATCCATTTACTTTGCTGGTTGCAGTGGTTCTTTCTGCCCAAGCTACCGACAAAAGTGTAAATATTGCTACAAAAAAGCTTTTTCAACTGGTTGATACTCCTGAAAAAATGCTTCAACTAGGAGAAAAAGCTCTTATTGAATATATTAAAACCATTGGCCTTTACAAAAATAAAGCAAAACATGTAATCGCTCTTTCACAAAAATTGATTGAAGATTTTAATTCTAAAGTTCCTTCTAGTCGCGAAGAACTAATGACACTGCCGGGCGTTGGTAGAAAAACCGCAAATGTTGTGCTGAATGTCATTTTTAAGCAACCGACCATGCCTGTTGATACCCATCTTTTGAGAGTCTGTCCAAAAATTGGTCTTGCAGAAGGAACAACTCCAGAACAAATTGAACAAAGTCTTCTCCAGCGTATTCCCGAAAAATATTTATATAACGCTCATCACTGGATTCTGCTTCACGGAAGATATGTGTGTACTGCAAAAAATCCAAATTGTCAGGATTGCATTATCAGAGATATTTGTCTCCACAATTATTTTGCCGAATATGACTGGAAAAAAATGCTTACTATGAATCCAATGGGCGAATATGATACTCAAAAATATCATCAGATTTTGGAACCTGATTTTCCAGACTTTTTGAATAAATATATCCAGCTTCCAATGTTACAAAGACTTAAAGGAATTGGGCTTTTGTGCGGAACTGATTGGACAAAGTTATATAAAAACCGTTTTTATTATTCCCGACTGGACCATTCTGTAGGTGTTGCACTTATAATCTGGCACTTTACTCACGACAAAGCTCAAACTATTGCGGGTCTTTTACATGATGTGTCTACTTCGGTTTTCTCCCATGTGTCAGATTTTAGAAAAGGTGATGCCCTTACACAAACTGTAACCGAAGCTGAAAATGAATCTATTATTCACTCCAACAATGAATTAAAAAAACTACTTGAATCAGATAACCTAACAATAGAACAGATTGAAGATTATCACAAATATCCTATTGCAGATAATGAAATACCACAATTAAGTGCAGATCGTCTGGAATATATGTTTCCTTCTGGTATGGCGCTGGATGGAACTTGGGATTTACCATCTATTGAACGAGCCTATAACGACATTGAAGTTCTTACCAACGAAAATGGTGAACCTGAGCTTGGTTTTAAGACATTAGACATTGCCGTTGATTATTGCCGTCGTTTTTGTATGATTGGTCATATTTTACAATTAAACGAAAATAAGTTAACTCTTCATTTGCTGGGACAAATAATGAATCTTGCAGTGGAAACAAATCTATTAACCGAACAGGATTTTATGCTCCTATCTGAAAAAGAGATTCTGGAAAAGTTGGAAGCTGGATTAAAAAAAGCTGAATCTTCGCCCAAAGTTCTTCAACTGGATAAGCTTTATAAAACTTTCCGTAATATGACGAAAATTGAGCATACCACAAGCGCTTTATCGGAAACTGAATATTTTTCGGTTAGTTTGCGGGTAAAACAAAGATATATAAATCCTTTGGTAAAAAATCTGGGAAGAGTAAAAGACAATTCACCTCTTGCCGCGAAAATCATTCAAGACTTTTTAACTTATGAAGATTCAAAGTATGGTTGTGTCAAACTCATCAATGATTTGTAAAATCATACACAATTCATAAGGATTTTTATTTTTGTTTGAAATCCTTTTTAGGCGTAATTCTCTTAGAACTTCAAACTGTTTTATATACATCTCAATCTTCATTCAAAACTTTATACTCTAATACAATTAATTATTTATCGTTCTCGCAGAAACTCTCAACTTTTTTTCAAAAAATGTAAAAAAATCTTCCTGTTTTAGAAAAATGAAGTGTAAATTCCTATGAGGTAATATAAATATGAATAGAGAAATCAAATCATCACTGTTCATCGATTATTTTGGAAAGGATGAAATCGTTGGTAAAAGAAACTTTCTTGAACTTTACAATGCTATTCACGACACGAACTACACTTTGGAGAATACAGAGCTGCATATTCGTGAAATCGATGACACTATGTACAAAACCTTCCAAAATGATATAGGTATGGAATTGAACGGGCGTCTTGTGGTTTTGATAGAGCATCAAAGTACAATAAACAACAATATGCCCTTACGCTTTTTGGAATATGTATCAAGGATATACACATCCATAGTTCCAGGAGAAATCCGTTACAGAGAAAAACTATTTAAAATACCAACTCCTGAGTTTCTTGTTTTCTACAACGGAACAAAAAAGCACCCGGATTACTCTGAACTAAAACTTTCGGATGCTTTTCTGGACAATAACGATAGTTCCTATTTGGAATTAAGAGTAAAAGTATATAATATCAAGGATCAAGACTTACCTATTGTTCGCAAGTGTGATAAGATTAGGCAGTACACAGAGTTTATAAATTACATTTACGCTAATGCAAACATTAAAGATGAAGAATCTTGCCTGCAGGCAATAAACGAAGCCCGAAAAATAGGTTTATTACCTAACTATCTAGAGCGTAAAATTACGGAGGTCATTAACATGCTAACAGCTGAATATGATTACGATCTTGATATAGCCGTAAAAAAGCAAGAAGCCTACGAAGATGGTCTCCAAGATGGTATACAAAAAGGATTAGATCAAGGTATACAACGCGGTGAACAAATTAAAGCTCTGGAAGACGCTCTTGTTATGATAAAAACCTTTAATCACCCTATTTCCGATGTTTGTAAAGCTTTGAAAATAGACGAAGCATTAGTTCAGGAAGCGCTAGAAAACAATGATTAATAAAACTGCCAAGCTCATGTTTCACAATACCGCACTGTAAGATTTTGATATTTTTCTTCCATAACACCACAAATACAAAAAAAACGGCGAACATCAATTTGAATGCTCGCCGTTTTTTATCTTAACTGTCTAGACATAGACCTTAGCGTGTAATACAAATGTAGAATGAATTACCGATTCTAACTTCATCGCCTGTTCCCGCCGCTTTGTATTTTCCTGATACAGATAATCTATAGGTACCAGCAGTAACAGAAACTGGTGTATTACCTTCTGTTTGGTCAGTAATTAACCAAGTAAAACTGTTTTCATTTGAAGTTATACCATCTGTTGAAGTAGAACCATCATATATAACACTGCCATCATAACTATATAATTTCCAAGTATCAACGGAAGCATTAGCAACAGTTGTAATCTCAACCTTAACATCAGTTGCAGGACTTACAGGAATACCACTGATTGTGTAAGTATTATCAATATCTGTAATAGCATTATCTTCTGCAGCTTGATAACTTGGGAATGTTACTTTCAAAGTAAGAATAGATTCCCAGAAAGCTGTTAGGTCAATATTATCAGTATTATCAGCGGCAATCTCTGTAATTGCGGTCTTATCTGCATCCCCAGTAGCATACCATTTAATAAAGTTATAGAATTCTCTTACAACATTTGGATATGAACCTGTAGCACCAATTAGATTCTGTACTGTACTACTCTTAGTATAAGGAACCACATATTTTACAACGCTACTACCTGTAGAAGCGGCTGCTGTAGTTTTAATATTTCCATTTTCAAGATTATAAGTAACAGTATAAAGATTAAGTTCTCTATCGGCAGCAAGTGTTTCATCATCAGTTTTACGATTAAAGTAGTTAATTGCACGGATTTTCGCAGTATAAACTTTTCCTGTTTCCAATTCAATTGTTGCTTTTGTTGTACTAGCCATAAGAGTTCCAACTTTTGGAGTATATGTTGTTGGTCTGTCTTCTTCATCAATTTGTTTAATAAATGGATCATCAGCCGGAGCATATATCTTTTCTACAGGATTTTCTGGATCTGTTACATCTGTAATAATAATTTCAAATCCATATTCATTATTTGAATTATCATCCCAAGTAAACTCTACATCGTATGTTGTTTCAACTGCTGTATCAGCATCCAAAGCTTGTGCAACAGGAGCAAAATTATTTGTAGCAGCATCAAACTCAACAGTGGCATATTTATATTTGTAAGTAAGAGATGTTGGATTGTTTGGTTTTGTATTGAAGGCATCTTTCTTTAAAGAAATTGTCTTTGAAGAAAGGTTTCCTCCATCAATTACCAAAGGTTCATCAAAAAGACAGACTGTTTTATCTTCATCATCTGTAAATCGTGCAACAAAATGGTAAATATCACCAGCCTTAATGGAGTCATTTGTATAAATAATCTTATATTTCTTTGCAGAGTCATCAATAAGAGAAATAGCTGTAACATTATTTCCAGGTTCAGCTGTCATCTTTGAAGTAAATTCTGCATTATTTAAAGAAAATGATGAATCAATAGGTGTTTGACCTAATGAATCTGTATAAATACCATAAACAACCTTAGCAAAATTTTCCGGCTTGATAAATTCAACTGTGATTTCAGTAGAACCTTTTGCATTTGTTGCTGTTAAAGGAATCTTCAAAGCGAAAGTTGTTTCTGCTTTACCAGCACGCAAATCAACTGTAGATTGACCTATTAAAGCTATGTTATCATGAGTTGCTTCTGTATAAGCTGTAAGAGTTAAATACCATACTGCTGGCTGTAAAGAAATCTTTGCTGTTCCAGCCTTAATGCTTGCATAAGAAAACTCATTTACCTGATTTTCTGTTGGAACTTCATTGGCACCATTGTATGTATTTTCAGAATCTGTAGAACCAGTTAAAACATAATACAGTGATCCAGAACGAGCTTCTGTCCAATCATCTGGAAAAATTGTTTTTGACTGCATCATTGCAGAAATACCAAAAGTAAGTTCATTACCAGTTTCATCTTTTGGAACCGCATTAACACCCTTCAAAACAGAACCAAGTCCAGCCACATCATTACAAGATGTAACCAACATCAATGCCGCAATAGCACCGATAAAAAAAGATAAGCTTTTTTTCATTTCTATATCTCCTTTATTTTGAAATCCTTTCTTTTATTATTCATATACTTTCACAATTGCCGTGTCCGTATATCTTGTTACACTAGTTTTAGTTTCCTGAATAGCGGCAACATACAAATTGTAGTCTCCAACCTCAAGATTTCTGGTATCTATATACACAATATTTGGGTCATTTACATCGGCTTTTACGACATAAGCATTATCCTGATTATCCGTTAAAGTCCATTCGTAACGAGTATACCCTCTATTAACCTTTATACTACCAATTTCCGACTTCTTTATACTATAATTTGGCTTCAACAAGTCTAATTCTACATCTTGTGGAACCAGAACTTCTTCTTTTTCTTCTTTTGCAAAAAGAGTGTTGTAATCCTTTACCATGCCTTCTAAACTTGTAAAGTTAAAATCAAACATTTTGCAAGAAGGCGTTAGGAATAAAAACAAAAGGACAAAGCAAAAAAAATTCATTCTACAAAGAAAGAGCTTCCTTTCCCCCAGAGAATAATTTTTTCTTTTCGCAATCCAAACTCTTTTCATTTTATCCTTTCCAAAGTTCTAACCAAACTTCTACCAAAGATTTACCAAAACTTTTTCCCAAAGTTTTAAACTTCAAAAGTTTTAAACTACAAAAGTTTTAAAATACAAAAGCCCTACATCATTTATCGGCAGAACCTTTCCCAAAGTTTAGCTTTTTTTCTTTCGCTTAGTAATGTCCACTTTTTCATATCGCTTAAAGGTATAACCCAAGCTAAGCGAAGGTTGAAGCTTCAAAATTGAATCATAAACAAAATCAAACTTAAGTGTTAAACCAAACAAATCCGCACCCGTAGACAAACCACCATAAAATCCCTTATAAAAATCCGATTTTACAGAAGCACCAGTAGAATTATTCCACAAAACTCTGTAGGTTAAACCACCACACCCTTCCACAAAAACTCTAAGATTTTTCAGACTATACAATTCAAACCCCACATCCAGCCCAGGTTTAAATGTATAAATATAAGGATTTTTAGCTCTAATTCCATCTTCAAAATAATAGGTATAAGGAAAATCTTTTATTGGCAAACCAACCCCAGCTTTTCCTTCCAGCGCCAAAATTAAAGGAATAGATTTGAAGTTCTGCTGATAAAGCACATCCAATTCAACACTTCCAATATAAGGCCCTCCAGAAAGCATAGAATACCCCGCACCTATAAATCCTTCCGCAAGTGCCGGCCCCCTTCCTTTATTAACCTTAAACTGATTATTTAATGCAATTTCTTCTTTAGCCGCTTCTTCAATTTTTTCCCCAGGCAAAGGCAAATCCTTTTCTCCACTTAATAATGGAAGAACTTCGCCAACCCTGTTTCTAACTTCATCATCCAAGCCATAAGGATCTTCAGGTGGTTGTGATGTAAAAGTTCCGTTCAAACAAAATCTAAACAAATAACCTTTTACCGTACCAGCAATCATTTGGCGCCCATCTGGACTATAACTTAAAGAATTAACCCGCCCGGCAGTTTCTTCGTTCTTTGTATCAAAGTCTAGAAAATGCGTAACCAGACCAGTTCGAATGTCATAAGTTTTTATTCCACCATTTTTTAAGGCAATGGCAAAAGAGTTTCCGTCAGGACTAAAAGCCGCCGCATTTACCGCAATTTCAGGTTCCCTAATTCGTAAAAGAACACTTCCGTGCAGATTTCGCAAAACTAAAGTGTCTTTTTTTTCCATACTCAAAAAGTTTTCGCCCTTTGGATTTATAACCACAGGCACTTTAGAATCAGGATAAAAGTCGTACATCGCCTCGCAAGCAAAATTGTTCAGATTCCACAGACGAATAGAACCATCTGTATCTGCCGAAATTAAACGGTTTGTTTTTGCGCAATAATCCATGGAATAAACAGGCGCCTTGTGTCCATCCATTTTGCTTACAAGAAAATCTTTAGTCATAATCAAACGGAAACAATAATCTAGCGACAACCCATTCAAAGGAACAACCACCGACGACCCATCATTGGTAAAACTTGCCGCCAATACCTTAGCATCCTTGTTCCCTTTGATTTTTACAACATCCTTGCAATTCTGACTGTATCTAATAATTATGGTTCCATCTTCCGAAAGCGAAAGAAAATATTTTCCATCCGGACTAAAACTTACAAAAATAACAGGACTCTTGTGACCAGTACAAACCGTAAGCAATCTATTAGTGCTGGAACTCCAATACAAAACATAATTTCCCCAAGTGCTAAGGAATCGTTTTCCATCTGGACTAAAAGCCGTAGCCGTAACTGGATTTTCTGATTTTCCAACAATAACGCTGGGAACTTGACGGTCGGAAGCTTGAACAAAAACTGGCCCCGAAAAACCATTTTTCGAAATATCACGGGAAAAAAGAAATGAACAGAACAGACACATCAGTGCCAATACTGAGAATAATTTTTTTTTGCAAAATCCCGTCAATACTTTTCCCATACCAATAAACCTAGAAATTATACCAATATATAAACTTTAGCGCAATTCTACCCAAAATGCATAAAAAAGACCAAAATCCCTTGTCCCATTCAATCCCCATTCCAACCCTTTTTTTGCGAAACACTTAGAAAATCAATAAGCCTTAGAAGAGTTAAAAAAACACAATTGCGTGGAATTAAAAAATTGAGTATATTTTAAGAATGATTGAAATTAACAGCAAACAAAGAAAATATTTAGAAAAAGAAGCTCACGACCTGCAGCCAGTTGTTATAGTTGGTGGCGCTGGAATGACCGAAGGTGTTGTTCAAATGGTAGACACATCCCTCGCCGCTCACGAATTGATTAAAGTAAAATTTAACGAATACAAAGACGAAAAGCAGGAACTGACCTTAGAAATGTGCCAACAGTGCGATGCCAACTTAATTAGAATTATTGGAAATGTAGCAATTTTGTACCGTCCTGCAGAAAAACCAGAAGATAGAAAATACGACATTTAATTTTCTTTTAGGATTTTTTTTCCGCCCGCCCAGAACTTTTATATGCTCCAACAAAAGCCGTAACACTTTTTTCTGGAGCCATAATCAAAGAATCCATAAGGGTAAGGCCAATTCTAGTGCAAGGCAATAATCTAAAAAAATCTTTTTGTACTTGAAGACTTACATCTCCGTATCCTGGACTAAATCTTGGGCGAGTCAATTTTCCTTGCTCAAGATTTTGTTTTTTTATTTCCTGATTAGCAAAATCTACAACCTTTTCAATGTACATTGCGCCAACCGCTTGAAAAACGCTAGCCTTAGCCGAATCCAAACTTTGAGTTTTACGAATAAGAGCGTCCACTCTTGGACCAATTGTTGCCGCCAATAAATAAACCGAACAGCAATCCCGTAAATTATTAAACAAATCTTTAGAATTAAGCTTTACATCAGCAAAGGAAAGACAAGGCTTTTTATTTTCTCCATCAAAATCTTCCACAAATAAATCAAACTGTTCAAAAACCGCCTGAGGAGCAATAACCGACCGCATTTCTTTGCAACACAACTTAATTAAAGAAGCCACTTCCTTTTCTGGAATATCACTTTTTCTGTAGCCCAAATATCTGGCAGCTTCTAAAATATCATCCTCAGAAGGAATAAAATATTCTTGCGAAAAAGAAACAAAAGTTGCCATAAATCATTATACCCGTTAAAAATTGCAAAGCTTAGAAATAGCCAAAACACTATCCCCAATTCTAGGTCCCGGTCTAGTAATCAAATTATCATCAACCAAATAAACACAGCCATTTTTTACCGCAGAAATATTTTCCCAGCCTTTTCGCATTTTTACCTGCTCAATAGAAACACCAGAACTTTGTGGCAGCAAAATTACATCCGGGTTTCTCGCAATCAAAGTTTCTTCGCTAATAATTGGATAAGCCTCTGCAATATCCGAAAAAATGTTTTTTACCCCCGCCAAAACAAGAACATCATTAATAAAAGATTCAGTTCCGCAACTCATATAAGGAGCATTCCACACTTCATAATAAACAGATTTACCAGAAAACTTTCCATTTCCCGCCTGACTTATTTTCTCGTCAATTTCCGCAACAACATTTTTAGCTTCTGCAAAATGCCCCGTTATTTTTCCAACTTCCAGAATCTCGTTTTTTACACCCTCAACAGATTCCCCAGAAGAAACAAAATATTTTATTCCGTATTTTTCCAAAGTTGGAATTAAAAAATCATGCATCCCACCAGTCAAATAAACAAAATCCGGCTTAAAAGACAACAAAACTTCAATACTAATAGTTTTACCGTCAAAACCACCAATAACAGGCTTATTTTTTGCTTCTTCCGGATAATCAGAAAAATCAGAAACTGCAGCAATTTGAGCATCCGCACCAATAGCAAATAAAACTTCCGTCGCCGCAGGAGATAAACTAATTATTTTCAGCGGAAAATCATCTTTCGCATTCAGTTCTTTCGCATTCAGCGCCTTTTCATCAAGTTCTTTTTCATTCAGCGCTTTTGCATTGGATTTTTTTTCAGTCCCTTTCTTTGCACAACCACACAGCGCCCCAGAAAAAAGAACAATTCCCAAAAGTATTTCCGCAAAACCGTATGTAAACTTCCAATTTTTCATTTTCTGGCACCCATCAAAAGCAAACCTCACCTAGAAAGAATCACATCCCCACTGCTTGTAATACTCATCCAACTGAGCTTTAATTTCATCAGTAATAACAGCCTTATCGCCATTAGTGTAAAGCGCATCAATAACATCCGCCATAGAAACAATAGCGCAGGTTTTAAACCCATAAGTATCTGCAATAGTATCCAATGCCGATTTAGTAGAATCAGGAGCCCGTTCCAACCGATTTAACGAAACAATTTCTCCAACAATCTTAATTCCACCTTCAACAGTTTCCTGAGCCTTAATTTTTGGATAAACCTCTTCAATCGACTTGCCCGAAGTAGTTACATCCTCAATAATCACAACTCTGTCGCCGTCCTTAATGTTATAACCAAGCAAACCGCCCTTATCAGCACCGTGATCCTTCAGTTCCTTTCTATCACAGCAATATTTAATTTCCTTACCATAAAGCTCATAAAAAGCAATAGATGTGGCAACCGCAAGAGGAATCCCTTTGTAAGCAGGCCCAAAAAAAACATCAATATCATCACCAAAATTATCGTGAATTGCCTGAGCATAATATTTTCCAAGCCTGTAAAGCTGACTACCAGTTATATAAGCCCCCGCATTCATAAAAAACGGCGACTGTCTTCCACTTTTAAGAGTAAACGAACCAAACTTCAAAACCTGACATTCCAGCATAAAATCAATAAACTCTTTTTTGTACTGCTCCATAAATCCTCCAAAATGTACCTAGATTTTAATAAAATCGACCGTTTAAAACAATGCATTTTTCAACACAAAACTTTTCGTTTTTTTTTCTTTTATATATGGGCTAAATGCATTTTTTACTGCCAGTACTTTTTATAATTTTTCCACGCCAACCACTTTACGGCCTTCCGGGTTTACCTACGGACAGTATTCCGCTTTCGCTTCATACCCGCTTCGCGGCCCTACACGCCTTCGCAAGTTAATTGAAAACTCCGCCTTTAAAATAATTGCGTAACTGTTGTGCAAATAATGCCTGCTTTTCCAAATCAAACTGCATAGCACCATTACACAAATCTGGCAATTGCCCCGCAGGACAAGCCGCAGTTAAAAAACGAACATCATTAGCTTGGGTGTCATAAGGAACAGCCCGGGAAGAAACTGGTGCCAGTTTTGTTTTTTCCGAAAAATCTTTTTGAAACACTGGTTCTACCAAAGAAGTAATTATAGAATCAAACTTATCAGACACAGAAAGATTAAGGCAAACCACAGAAGGTGCCATTATTCCGTGCTTTGTATTTGTGGCAACCACAGGAACTCTATCCGCATCGTATTGGCTAACAAAATTATAAGGCAACTGTCTGTGTTTAGAAAGAGAAGTAAAATAACTGCCAATGTGGCCATCGTTTCCAAAAGCCACCAAATCTGTTTCGCGGGCACTATACCATTTTTCGTAAAGCCGACCATCCAGCTGCCATTCTTTAATAGATTCCAAAATCATTCGCAAAGAAAGTTCTTCTTTACCTTCCAAAAGATTCTTGTCTACAATTTCGTCTAAAGACTTAGCGCCAGAAAGTTCCCGCAGCAATTTACTGTACGCAGGCTCCGAACCAAAAGATTCTACAAAAGCACCCACAAAAGCAAGAATTGTATCATCTTCGGAACCACAAACAAACAATGGAACAAAAACTTGCCCTTTTAATTTTTCAAGGGCATTTACAAACTGATTATAATTTAACGGATGTTCAACTCCTGCCGCTTCCAATGCTCCACGATTATATGCTATTTCCCAATGATCCAGTAAAACAGGTAAAACAACGCCGTTTTCTCTTTGGATTCTCCCAGGAAGATACAGACTTGCTTCTTCGGGAACTTTTCGTAAATCAGCATTTTTTTCTAAAGAAGCAACAGAAGAGCCGTCATACATAAAAACAAGATTACAGTTTTTTGCATTTTTTTGGGTAAAACTATCTGCGGAAAACTCTTTAAACACAATTTCTTCCGAATATTCCACAGACAGTTTTTCTTTTAGTGTTGCAGAAATCTCTTGAGGCAAACCAAAAAATCCAACTTCCAAAGTTCTATCTTTAGTTGCTTTTTTATGCCACAAAAAAACAAAAACTGCAGAACAACAAACTAATACAACCAAAACCCCAGTAACTACAAAGCCCAACCACTTAGAATTGAACTTTGCAGCAACTTTTTTTTCTTGTTTTTTCATTCTATAACACCCGCACCAAAAGATTATTCGCCAACAAAGAATGCCGCACGATAATCTTCACCAGGACAGAATCCAATAGCTGCTTGATATGTTTTTTCATCCCAAGCTTTTGCCTTTACTTCAATACAAGAGCGAACATTTGTTACTTTTGACTTTTCTGGCATTGGAGCTGTCATTGTTTCCCAGCCACCGTTTGCTTCTGGGTCACCTTCAATAAACAAACTAGGATTCTTATAAGCAATCTTCATACCATCCAAAGAGTTAATCTTGCTTAAGTACGAAATATAAGGTGTAGTTCCGTCCATTGTAATATCAATCCACATACCAGAATCATCAAGAACTTCCGAAGAACCAAAGGTGTAAGCAGTGTTTCCGTCATCTGGGTTGTTTGTAGATATAGCATATACAAGCTGTCCCTTTGTGTTCTGGAACGCAATATGGAGATAACCGTCAGAATCTACAGCACAAGACATATAATCACTTGCTGTTTCGTAGTTTGCATCTGATGAAGCAAATACGCCTTGAACTTTCCAGTTTGTTACAGCATTTGGAGTTACAGAATTTGCACGGGCAATTCTAAGCTGACCAGTTGCTGCATCCATGTAAAGAATTACGGCCATACCCGTATTTGTTGCAGTAAGAGCTATAGATTCACCTGTACCATCTGTGCGAGATACATTATTATTATCAGACCCCTGCTGGTTATTATTATCAGAAGAATTTTCACCAGAATTATTTTCCTGTTCATAACGGTCGTCAGTTAAAACTACAGGTTTAGACCATCCACCCGCAAAAGATATTTTTGTATTATTATAATTCTTATCTATACCTGTTTTATCCAAGTCATCAGAATCACCGTCAATAACAACCCAACCTGCACTACCAGATGAAGTGTCATTTAGAACAACTTCTTTCCATGTATTAGTTATTGTAGATACAGTACCGTTATAATTATTAACTGTGTAATAATAAGAACCGTAAGATCCATTGCGTTTCAATGTATAATGATTACCATCTATTTCAACATATTTTCCATTGTAATTTGTAGTATTTGATGCAGTCCAACCATTTTTATTGTTGTAAGTAAATGTTACTTCAGCATCAACAGTCCACACCTTATCTGTTGTCATTGGTAAATATGAATATTTAACAGCATTTGTCAAACGGTCATAATAAACAACATTAGAATAAGGTACACCATTAACAACTGTTCTGTTTACACGCATATTCTTGAATTGATTCAATTCATTATCGTAAGTATACAATTCAAAGCGTGCTAACCTATGCGCTACACCACCAGTATTTGTATTATATGACAGAGTTGGCACAGTTTGATCGTATACATAAATTCCACCTGCACTACTTGCTGCATATCCATCCCAAGATGTATCTTTACCACCATGATAGTTTGCATTAATGAATACATTTACCTTTCCATCAGCACCAACAGAAATATCAGTATTTTCTGGAGGGTCATATCCGAAGAATATTGTAGTTACATCACCTGTAGCAGATGCACTAGTTTCCTTAGCAACAGCAGAATCACCTATAAAGGCTTTTGAATAATAACTCTTACTCTGTCCATAGTTTGTAAACGAAGCATACAATACATTATCAACAGGATTCTTGCTCATTGCAGGATAGTTACAGTATAAACTTCCCTTAAATGTATCTTGTTTGCTTACACGCCAAACTTGAATGTAGCGGTCGTCTGTTAATGTGTTGTGGTCAAAGGCTTTGGCATTCTTTTCAACATTATAAGAAACATTAGCGTTAAT
This sequence comes from Treponema sp., assembly GCA_024402595.1. Lineage (GTDB taxonomy): Bacteria > Spirochaetota > Spirochaetia > Treponematales > Treponemataceae > Treponema_D. The sequence goes on from JAKSTL010000005.1 coordinate 46,901, forward strand.
ATTGTTCAATGCAGGAATATCATTAACTTTTAGTTGTACATAACCACTCTTTGCCTCAGCTGGTATTGTAAATGTCAAATTACCATCGCCATTTGGCGCAATAGTAGCAATTGTACCATTTGCAGTTCCACTACCATCTCTCTTAGTATTTAGAGTAATTTCTGTAGCTGTATTATTAACCGTTGCTGCTAAGTTAAAGCCTTCAATTATATTACCAGCTTCCCCTCGCAACAATGGAATTGCTCCAGAACGAGTACGGTTTGTGATAAAGCCAGAGTTTCGTTTAATTGCAGTAATATATGGAACCACATCCATTTTATACATACAAGTATAAGGACTAACTTCTGTTCCAAGCCCTGTGCTTGCAGTTTCAGCTGCATATCCGTTTACTCTATAACCTTTATTGTTTGTAGCTTCATCATAAGCCGATGCTGGGTATTCAACTTTGTTATTTGTAGTATTCCAACTTGGAGAACCACGGTCATAAGCAATTGCTCGTACAGCAACATCAGTAGCGGTAACTGTACTAAGTTTTTGAGTATCTACCCAAATGCTCCAGTTTACAGTATTTGCACCAGACTTTTTATCAAAATTGTCTGTAGCTACAATAAACTCAATTCCATCTGTTTCAAGAGTTTTACCTGTTCCTACAATTTGACCAAGAGTTGCAGATTTTTCAGTTCTATCACGCTGAGCAAATACAATTTCACTATCTCTATTAATTCCAGGAATAATAATTGCAAGCTTTTCTACACAAGAATTGTCTTCCGCAATACCTTCCAGTTTTATAATACCAGAAACTTTAGGGTCGCTATCATAAACTTTATTTAGTTCCGCATCTTCTGTTGTTATTGGAGTCCAGTTAGTTTCAAGTTCTATATGGCCTAATGCTGTAGTAGGTTCACCATAAGAATCATATTCAAACTTAACAGAATTATTCAAAGAGTTTTGCCACATAAAGCGTTTAAGGCTATTTGTTGGGGCTTTTGTGTCATCAATTTGAACATCAGTTTCAAGAGTAACAGTAGCATAACCACTATTCTCTCCCATTACAGAACCTTCTGTTTCATCCCAAATAGTAAATACCATTTTGTTTTCACCATTAGCAATACTATTTTCAAGCATGTCTTCCAAAGTTACAGGAATAGAAAGGTCTGCCTTACGAACAACAGTTCCATCGTTGTGAGTTCCTTCATATTTTTTAATACCATCTTCCTCATATGTATACTTCTCTACACTATCAGAAGGGTCTGTTGTTGTTTTATAACGAATAAGCTTTGTTTTATAAGCTGTTGAATCAGTTTTTGTAAAGCTGTAAGTATAACCAAGGCTTGTGTTACCACCAATTATTTCTGGTTTTACAACAATTCCACTCTTAACTGTAAGCTTATCTTCATCTTTTATTTCCCAAGTTGTTTTTGCCTTTTCAAAGGTTGAATAAACTCCGGAATATTCGTTTATCATTTCAGAAGATTCTACAACATCGTTACCATTTGAATCTGAACCATAAGCTACACCAGCAACTCGTGGAGTGTTATTGCTAACATCGGCTTCAAAAGCAACTGTATCATTAAAGTTACCCGCTTTATCAAATGCAACAATATGAAGTTTTACATGACCGTCAAGAATATTTGTAGATTTTATAGAAGCAGCCCAACTGTATTTTGCACCACTCTTAATTGCTTCTTCTACCATCTGGTCACCATCACCGTTAGTTCCTGTAACATCATCTTTTTTAGTTGAAGCATGAGATTTTGACTTGTCGTAAGTATCTGTTTTTCCGCTTTCAGAAACAGTGTTATCTACAACAAGCGCGGCTACAGCAAATTTAACATCAACCAAAGTAGAAGAATCACCTGTTTGACGAGTATTCTGCAATGAACCAGCAAGTCCTATCTGTATGCCGTCCACATAATCAATTCGGTAAATAATGTTATCAATTGAACACAAACCACCAAATCGAACTGTGTCTGGTAATGTTGTAACAGATTCATCACCAAGTTTGTCTACATAAAGAATATTATTTTCTACATAACCTTTTCCACTTCGCCAGTAAAGTCCATTTTCTGTATTTCCAAAAGTTTCTACCTTTTCCCAGTTTTCTCTACCAGTACCACCAGAAGATAACATTGGATCTACAATGTATGTAACATCTGTATCATCACCATCTACTTTTTCTTTGATTGTACGAGTGTAGTACATTACAACCCGTTCAAATCCACTCTGATTTACACCATCTCCTTCTTCGTCAACTTCACCTTGAATTGTATAAGTTCCTTCCTCCTGAGAAATACGGAAGAAATCGTTAGAGCTGTCATAAGTTAAATCTGTTGGTGCAGTTCCCTTAGAAGATTTAATTACTTTTGAACTTGGTGCTTTGTTATCAAAATTAAAGCTAAAGGTCATTGGTTTAGAACTGTTCTGACCACCACCTTCCTGAATTGTGATTGTGTATTTTAGAGTTCCATAATCATTAGTTTCATCACCAATTTCAAGGTTCAAATCGTAGTTTTTATATGATGTAGAAGAAGAATAATTACTGTTTTCTTCAATCTGTTGTGTAAAGTCAGCTTTTATTGTTCCATCATCTACAACTGTATCGGTTTTTTCATTTGTAGTTTTATTACCAACACCATTAGTTTCTTTTACTGTTACAGATTCTTTTTTAACTGTAACAAGTTTAATACCAGAATCATCTTCAATAGAACCTGTTAAGTACCATTTTCCTTTGATAAACATATCATCAGAATAATCCTGTCGAGCAGAAATTTTTCCATCTGAATCATACTGAACCAACTGCAGAGGTTTGCTGCTACCAAACTTTGGAGAATCTGGGTCTATAATTACAGATGTGGTTTCTACATTACTTAAAGTTTTTCGAGTTTTACTCTTTGCAAATGCCCTGATTGTAATAGCCTTGTTTTCAAGACTATCAAACTCCTGATACATATTAAGATTCTGGCTCCAGCTTGTTGTACCAGTAACCTTAATACCGTAATCATAAGGAGAGGCAAGACCTGTTGATTCTATTTTCCAGTTTGAATCTGGAATATTTTTGTTGGTTTTTAATGTTTCAAGAGGTGTTTTCCAATCACCATCGATAAAGGTTGCAGTTTTTCCAGTAACATCATCTTTTGCAGTAGTTGTATCAATCTGAATGTAAACAGCTTCTACTTCATCTGTCTGAATTGTAGCACTACCAGTTACACGCAAAGTACCACCAACAGTATCCCAATTTGTAGGATAAGTAATGCCAAGTGTAGGTTTGTCACCGTTTGGAATAACAGTAAAGCTTCTTACCATTACAGGGTCGCCAGTATTTTCAAGCTCATCCTCTGCATACATCCACAAATACATAGTTGTATCGGTGTCGTAGGTGTCCATTTCGGCTTTTGTTTTACCAAGCAACTGTCGCAAAGTTTCTGTTAATAACGGAGCATGACCATCTCCAGTTCCACCATCAAACATCATTGTCCAGGTATCTCCACCTTTTACTTCTGTAAATGTGTTAGCTTTTACTGTTTCTGGTGTATAAGTAGAATTGGTTACAAAGTAATATATCTTTTCAATGTCGTTTGTATCAGAAATACTTGCAACAAAAGTATTAGAAGCGGTTCCGTACAAAGTTGTGCCATTTCTTGTTGGGCTTGTAATTGTTACAATTGGATTAGCATTATCTACAATAATGTTATAATTGTTTTCTCCTGACTTTGTTGCATTATCAACGGCTGTAATTGTAAGTTTATGAGTCTTAGTTTCTACAGAACCTAAATCAAAGCGAACAGTCTTAATTTCTCTTGTACCGTCATTTGTTGTTGTACCAACTACCGTACCTTCTGTAGAACCAAGTTTTGCAGAAGTTTCTTTAATACCATTAGTATCTTGAGCAGTGTATTTTACAAACAAATATTGTTTTCCAGAACCACCAATTGGATTCAAAGCAAGATCACCAATATCTCCCCAAGTTTCTGGTTCCGCATAAGTTCCAGTGTTGCTTGCATAGTATTTTGTGTTACCAATTACAGGTGCAGTAATATCAATCTGAAGCTTCAAAATATCGTCTTCGCTGCCAGAATAACCATATTTCTTATTACTTGCGTTATCGTCAATCTTTGGTCCAAAGCCGCCCCAAGGCTCACTAGTTGCAGAAGAGTTTGTTGAATCCCATGTTGTACTTGTTGTATTAGAAACAAAAGTATGACCTTCTGCATCTACAACCTTAAAGTAAACATCTTCTGTACCATCGTCTAGACCGTCAATTGACCAGATTCCGTTTACAAGAATGTTTTTCAACTGAGTTTTATCGTTGCCTTCTTCATCTTTTTCTGGGTTGCCATCTGCACCAATTACAGGCTCTGTTACCCAATGTTCTGCATCACCAAGACTATAATAAACTGCTCTAACTGCACCATCATCATCTGAAACAGAACCATAAAGCTGACTGAATGCATGCCACCAATAACCAGTAGCAGTTCCCGCATTTGTCAAAGTAAGATTATTCAAGCGCAAAACTGGACGGTCTGTGTCTTGATTTATTATCAATGCTACCTGATAATCTGCCGCAGTATTGCCTACCGCATTTCCATTTCCTGTATTACCTTTGTTGTCGGCTTCGTCTGTAGCAAGAACTCTAAAGTATTGAGTTGAACCGTTTGTGAATTCAGTTGTATCAACTGTAAAACTCCAGTTAGCAGGCTGTGTGGCAGAACCAGCATTGTATGTTACCCAAGCTCCATCATTGCTATTTGCTGTAGAATCCCATCGCTGAAGTTCTACTGCTTTAAACTTACCATTATCATCGCTGGAAGTTCCGCTTAAAGTGATTGTACCATTTACCTGAATACCATCAGTCTTACTGTCATCATCGCGAATTGTTCCAAAGGTCGTTTTTGGATAAGTGTTATCGTTGTTTATCTGGAACAATGGATATTCTTTTGAATTACCAGCCTTATCTGCAACTGTAAGAGTTACATCTCCTGTTGCAAAATCTGCTTTGGCAATTTCAATTGTATAAACGCCATTTTCATCACCTGTTCCAGTAATATTTTTTGAAGTAGAACCAATTGAAGTTACTTTTACAGAAGCAACACCTGTTGTAGCATCGCTAATTTTTGTTGTAAAGGTGATTTTTTCTGTTCCTGTACCAACCAGTTTGCTACCAGCGTACTTTCCATTAGAAATATTGTCTGTTTTTCCATCCAAAGTTAGCAATGTACAAGTTTCTGGAGCTGTTGCATCTATATAGAAGTTCAATGGGGTTTCTGTAGATTCATTTTTTGCCACATCCACTGCCTTAAAGTAGATTGTCTTTTGTCCATCAGAATCAAAGGCTATAGTTGTTGTTCCAACGCCATTTTCTACAACCATATTTTCCCAAGTTCGGGTTGTTTTACTAGGAGAATCCTTTGTGTACTGTAACTGAGATAAACCAGAATTATAGTTAGCATCTGCTGTATCGGTTGATTTTACACTAACTGCAACTGAACGAGTTTTAAACCAGTTGGCAGTACCATCATTATAAAGGTCTGTGTAAACCGTAGAATCTGTAGGTGCTGCTGGTTTTTGGGTATCAATCTTAAGGTAACGAGTCTGGTTATTTGTTTTTCCAGAAGCATCTTTTGCAGTTATAACTACAGTGTGTGAGCCGTCGCTAAGTTTGAACTCGCCATTTCCTACATCAAGAGTGTGTGTCCATTGGTTGCCACCTGCACTTGCGTCAATAACAGATTTTGAAATAGTCTTCCAAACATTTGAATCTTCAGAAGTTGGATCTACTGCAATAGTAATTGCGGCATTTTCATCAAGCATCCAGTCATCACTAACTGCACCAGAAAGTGTAACTGCGGCATTTGTAACTTTTTCGCCAGTTCCAACGCTAGTTTCTGTAATTGTTGGTAAAGCTTCATCATAGAAGAAATCTATTGTACTTTCTGTTGTTTTTGCGGTTTCGTTTCCAGAAGCTTTTTCTGTTGCTTTTACATACAACTGAAGTTTACCTTTTGTTGAACCCAGTGGAATTGATGTAGCATTCTGTGTATTTCCTGCGTAATACCACTGTTCACCTTTTATTGTAAGAGGATAATTGTTGGTCTCTGCTGTGCCAGAAGCAAGCCAAAGTCCTTTTATATCCTTACCATTATTATCTTTAACTATTGTAGATTCTGAATCATTGATATTTCGCAATTCAAACTCTAATTTTTCAAGTCCAAATCCATCGTCACTTACAGTTCCTTTTATAGTCTTGCTGTTTGTGTCTACTGGTTCACCTTCGGTTGGTGCAGAAATTGCCAGTTCTGGTGCAAGAGTATCATAGAATAAAGTGTACGAAATATCGCTGTATTTATTTGCTATATCTACAACTTTAATGTGAATAACTGTTGGAGCATTTTCCAAAAGTTTTCCTGTTTCTGAACCTACAGGAATTGTTGCCTGCCATGTTTTTGAATTACCAGTAAAGTTGCCGCTTACTGTAACATAAGTGCTTACACCATCAACAGTTACTTCTACAGGTTTTGAGCTTTCTGTTACAATTCTAAGAGCATTAGATTCTGTAATTGTTCCACTTAAAGTAAGAGTTTTTGCTCCAGATTCAGCATTAGTTGTTACAAGACTACGAATTGGATTTGTAGCAGTTGTTGTCCAATTATTTACACTTGCTTCGGTAACAGTAAGACTTGGTTTTGCTTTATCAAACTCAACGGTTCTTGTTTCTGCGGCACTTAAGTTACCAGCAGTATCCTGAGCTTTTACATGGAGATACCAAATACCTTCGCTTAATTTATCATCTTCTGGAGTTGTACCATTTCCAATCTCTTTTGTAATTGACCACTCTTCTTTGTTTGCGGCGGCCATTGAAGTATAACCTTCATTTCCCGCTGGAGCTGTTGGATTTTTAGAGAAGATATACCAGATTTTTGCTACACCAGAACCATCAGTTGAAAGTTCCCAAGCTTTACCTTTAAATACAAAAGTTGAATCTTCAAGGGCTTTTTCTGCAATTTTGTCTTCTGATGGAGAAGTAATTGTATTTTCCTTTGGAGGATTTGTATCAACATCGAACTTAATTGTATATGAGTTTGTATTACCGTATTTATCTGCTAATTCAAGTATAAATTGATGAACTGCATCGTCTGTGTGATTTTCTGTATCTACAGATTTTGTAAACTTCCATTTTCTTGAAGTTCCGTTTTCGTCAATTGAATCGAAAGCTGGAGTTAATGCATCATCTTTTATGATTGCAGTTCCAAAATTGGCTTCATTTATTACACCTGTTAAAGCAAAGCTTGTATTGATGTAATAAGTCTTGTTCCATACAACATCAACTAAATCACCTTTTAAGTCGTATGCCTGAATTACAGCTGGTTCAGAAGAAACATCTTTCAAAACAAGAGTTGCTTCTGGTTTTGTAACATCTTTGAACAGACTTAACAAAGTTGGAGTTGTTGTGTTTCCTAAAGTATCTTCGGCATAAACTTTTATTGTATGGGCACCTTCTGCATAAGTAGAAGCACTAAAGTCTATTGTTGCAGAATAATCGCTTCCGTGGGCTGTAAGATTATGCTGCTCGGTTGAAGAATCCATTGTATAGTAAACTCTCGACATACCAGTGCCAGTATCTTTTGCCGATGCACTAATTGTAGCGGAAGGGTTTGCAATGTTGATTACGGTTGCGCCATCAATTGGAGCTAAATCATTGGTTATTCTTGGTGCTTTTTCTGCATCATAAACCGGAGCGGTATTATCTTTATTGAATGTTACAACATAGAGGCTTGCTTTTCCCCAACGGTCTTTTGCTTCGTAAGTTACTGTATACTGACCATCGGTAAGGCTTGCTGATGAAATGTCCAGGTTATCAGAAAGAGCGGCTCCAGTAGCGGCATTGTTTTCATTTACTGCCGATGTATAATTTCCAGATACACCTGTTCCCGCAGATTTTATGATTGAAACTTTATTGCTTCCATCTTTTACAATTCCACTTACTGCCAGCTGATTTTTGTAATATCCACCGTCCGCAGTCATAGAACTAAAGCTTGGTGCGCCAGAATCTACGGCTACAAACATAGTAGAAGTAGCAGATTTACTTTCTGTTTCTTCTTTAGTGTCGATTACTTTAAATGTAATCTTATAAGCACCCTCTTCTGAAGGTAAATCGTAGCTCAGGTTATATAAAACTGGTGTTCCAGTAACTGTTAATGGAACAAAATCTGCATCCTGAGCGGCGCCTTCTGGTGTAATAGAAACAAGAACGCTTCCAATTCCATCATCATCAGAAATTGTAGCAATAATTCTTCCGCCTGGTGCAAATACATTTGTATTTCCATCTGTAATTGCATTCCAATTAGCAACAAGAGTATTGTCTTTTACATTTGAAAGAGAAATATCTGGCTTATCTGTAGATTGGTCTACGGAAATATTATAAGTTGCAGTATGTGGGTTTTCTGCTGCATCTGAACCAGTAACTTTTATTGTATAAGCACCTGTTGTAGCGGTAAGTTCTGTTGTATCTATAGAGAAAATCCAGTTTTTGCTTGTAATTGTACCAGAAACTGTTGCATTGTTGCTTAATTTAAGTGTTTCACCTTCATAAATTGCATAAGTAACTACCGAAGAAAGTTCTGTTTCATCAGAAATAGAACCAGAAACTGTTATAATTCCATTAACCTTTTCGGAATCTCCCACTAAAACGATTGGAGAAACACCATTTACTGTTACGACTGGAGCTGTTACATCTACATGAACGGTAGTTTCTTTTGAAGAAGTATTTCCAGCCAAGTCTGTTGCAGAAATCTTATATGTATGAGTTCCTGTGGTTACTGTATTCTTATTCAATGTGAAAGTGTATGTTCCATTTGATGCTGTAGGAATAAGGCCTGTGTCTGCATTGTTGTCGTAAAGTTTAACTGTATTTACGCTTATACCACTTGTAGAATCTGTAACCATTGCGCTTATTGTAAATGGCTGTGAATCATTTTTGGTTGAAATATTAACCGAAGTTGGATTTGCAACTAACTCACCTACAGTTGGGGCAGTGGTGTCAATTTTTACAATTTGCAATTCTGTTGTAGAAGCAGGTTTTCCATCACTTCCATCTGTATTGTTTCCATAAGTATCTGAAGCATCAACTTTTACTGTATAAACTCCATCTGCAATTCCAGAGAAGTTTGCTGTAAATGTATAAACTCCATTTGTAATTTTTGTTGTTCCTGCAGTTTCTCTATATTCTGTTGTGCCATTTTTTGCAAGATAAACTACAACTTCATTAAGATTTGGTTCTGTTACTGTACCTGTTATCTTGAGTGTGTCGTATTTTCGGCAATTATTTGAATCTGCATTTGTTCCTTGTTCAGAAGTAAAGCTGATTTGAGGACGAACAAGGTCGCATTTTGCAGAAACTGTTATTTCTTTTGATTCTCGCTCGTTTGTATCTCTTGCTTTTAACTTAATCTGAGAACCTGCATCTGTTGCGGTAAAGGTTACAGGATATTTTTTACCATTTTGAACTGCAACTGGTGTTCCAATAATTGCAGTACTGTCATCAGAAACAAGTTCCTTTACATTTGTATCTGCTACAAGTGCATAAACGGTTACAGATACAATGTTTGAATTAATTATATCAGTAATTTGAGAAGTTAAATCTGTATCATTATAAACTGTAATTACAGGAAGCGACTTATCTACAATAATTACGCTTGGAGTTGAACAAACTACAATGTTTTCTGCTCCATCTGATGTTGCAAACCAGGCGTATACAGTGCCATCTTCGGAAAGTCCGTTTTCTATAGATGTAATGTCAAAGTTTGCAGAATATCCAGAGGCATTTTTAGCCATTGATTCCCAAGAATTGCCGTTTAATTGATAAACAGGAGCTTCGTTTGTAGAAGTAAGCTTGTAGAAAACGCCATTTATTCCAGTTGAATATCCGTCGCCATCAGAAACAGTTGTGCTTAATGAAAGATATTTTGATTCATCAAGATGTACTGAAAGTTGTGTTTTATTATTTGTAAGAGTTGGTGCAGTTGAATCTACAATTACGCTCTTTGTGGTTTTTGATGTTTTTCCGGCTTTATCTTTTACGGTTGCGGTAAAGGTGTATTCACCGTCTTCAACATCTTTTCCACTACCAACTTCAAAAGTTCGGCTCCATTTTTTATCTGCTGATGGAATTACTGTCCAAGAATTTTTTCCATTTGAAATTACAACAGGATTTGTGGAATCGAGTCCGTAACTGTCTTCTGCAGAACCAGTTAGGATGAATGACTTGTTTGTTACCAAAGATTTTTCATCATCTAATGAGATTAAAGGATCTTTTTGGTCAATCCAGAATGTTCGTGATTCAACCGCAGATTCATTTCCGGCTTTATCAATTGCCTGTGCAAAAATCTGCCACTGTCCTTCGTAAAGTGATCCATCTTCTGAAGTTTTTCCTTCCACCAGTGTTCTTGTGCTTGACCAGTTGCTGTCGGTTTCTACTGTATTCCAGTCTTCCTGTGCTGGTTCTGTTCCTGCTGGAAGAATTGCATATTTTACAACTGATACTCCAA